>CAZAHZ010000124.1:0-9742 GCA_964485055.1 uncultured Candidatus Cloacimonadota bacterium | reverse complement strand
AAGGTATGCCTTTTTTTCTGAAGAGGATAATCAGCGTCAGCTTCACCTTCGATAGTAATAGCCGTAGCTTTGAGCTCAAAAGGTTGCTTGGCTTCCGGCGTGATCACCAGCTTGCCCTGAACACTCAGAGCAGTGGCAATGCCGGATTTAACGATCTGGGTATAATTTTCCAGATCATCGTCAAAGACAATCTGGACATTCAGAAAAAAAGAACCATCATTAAGTTCGATAAAGCCAAAGGTTTTGGAACTGCGAATGGTTTTGATCCAGCCGCAAATTATAACTTCTTTATCTGCATATATATCGGTAGATTTATACAAATCTTTTATTTCAGTGATCTTCATTATTTCTCCTTATTTTTATTGATCAGGAATTAATTTTTTCTACTATTTTTTGAGCGACGGCAAGGGCACGATATCCTGCTTCACCGTCCACCAGAGGATTCGATCCTGCTTCAATCGCCTGAAAAAAAGCTTCCAATTCTGTTGTCAGCGCATCCTTTTCAGTCGAAGAAGCATCCACCTCACGGATATCCACCACATCTTCCTGATGGATATCATCAAATTTACCGGCAATTATTTTAGGGTAAACTTTATATAATTTTTTGGATTTAGTAACAATGCGGACTTTCTTAGTCTGGAAATCCAGAGAGAAATAAGCATCTTTCTGGAATATCCGGGCTTGCCGGGAACGTTTTAGAGAAATCCTGCTGGCAGTGACATTGGCAACAGCCCCATTTTCAAACTCTATCCTGGCATTGGCAATATCAATACTTTTGGTTAAAACTCCAGAACCGGAAGCACTGATGTGTTTGACATCACTATTAATGAAAGCGAGGATAAAATCAAGATCATGGATCATTAATTCGAGCACAACAGGGACATCAGTTCCACGGGCACTAAAGGGCGCGATCCTGTGAACTTCGATAAAGCGGGGATTTTTGATCAAGTGACTGATTTCGAGGATAACCGGGTTAAATCTTTCGATGTGTCCGACCTGTAATCTCAAGTTACGCTGAGTAGCAAGATCTATCAATTCTCTTGCCTGGGCAAGCTCTTCAGTAATCGGTTTTTCGATGAAAACATGCCTGTTTTGTAATAAAGCAGCCTTTGCCAGTTTATAATGAGCAATCGTGTTTACTACGATGATGATGGCATCAGAGCTATCAATGAGCTGCTGATAATCGGGAAAAACTTTTATATTATGAAGACTTCCGATTTCCTGAGCTCTTGACTTCTTTTTGTCATAAAGACCCACCAGCTTGATCTTATCTGAAGCTGCCATGATCCGGGCATGGTTTTGACCAAATTGTCCTACTCCCACAATACCAATATTCAGCATATTATATCTCCCTGCGTAATAACATTTAAAAAAAACTGTATCTTCTTATATGTCAAGCTTGATCATTCAGTTTTTTGAGTGAGATTTTTTTGGCAGTGCCCATAATAATGCCCAGAGCTATAGCCAGCAGGGCAGCACTCATCACTCTGAATTCGGGAGGCAGTGAAAAAGTGACTGTTTGAGCGGGTATCCAGAACCATAAACAGGCTAATCCAACTAAGCGGAACATATTATCCCAGTCAATCCGGCGGAAGGTAGCGGGAATATTCCATTTTCGGAATAAACCGCCCTCAACAATGGCAGTATCAGTCAGCCTATGGAAACTCATCATGGGAAAAGCAAAAATTATATTCATAAAAAAGGATTTCCAGAAGGCAACAAGAATGGGAATCTTGATGCCGGGTAATAATCCGGCTGTAAGCAAGCCATCAACCCCAAAAGAAAAGACAGGGAATACTGCGGTGAAAACTATTCCCAGAAATGCCCAGACCAGAAATTTTTCTCCCAGCCTGATACCGCATAGTTTCCATTTTCCGGTTACTATTTTTCCGCCTAACAATTCTCCCATTGTACCCAGTAAACCAACTTTGATCATGCCCATTAAATAAGGGTATTCCAGGGTGAGTTTTCGGAAGATCCTCTGCGATTGAGGAAAGACCAGAATTGCCAGAACCAGGGCAAGAATTATCAACCAGGCTGATGTTATAACAAAATCTCTACTTTTATCTTTCACTATATACCTCATAACTTTATAATTTCCTTGAAAGCTTATGTCTTCTCTTGAAGCTCACCAATAATGTCAACAAACTTCATCAAATTCCTGGTATCCCCCAGAAATTTTAGAAATATCTCCTCTAACGTAGGGACAGACCCATGTGTCTGCCCTTATATAACCTGATCCCAGCTATATATTGATAGCATTGAAACATGAAAAGAGGGCAGACACATGGGTCTGCCCCTACATCTTGTGGTGACATAAATATCGTGTAATATAACAAATCTATATCTGGCTGAAAAAAGGAGGATGCCTGCTTCATTAAATTCAGGCTGGGACTTATGGGACTTATAGGTGAGGGTGGATATGTGCCTGATGAAGTCAGGGAGTACTCAAAATCCGGTGGTGATGTCAGATAATCGAAAAACAGATTGACGAATAAAGTAACAGCAAAGAATTTTGTAACAAAGAGAAAAATATTTTGGAGGATATGATGAAAAAGGTAATGATCACTGTGACGATGATTATAATGTTGATATTAACTGCCCGGGCAGATCTTCAGGATTTAAAAGGTACAGCAAAAACGGATTATAATTCAGCAAAGTTGTATTACCGGCAGCAGATATATGAAAAAGCTTTACCCTTTTACGAGAAAGTGCTTCAGGAAAATCCTTATCACATTGAAAGTCTGTTTATTGTCAGCGGAATATATTATGAGATCAATATGGATTACTGGACAGCTTATGACTATTATACACGCACATTGGGAGCAATAGAAATGCTCTATGATGAATATGCTCAATTGCAGGAGACAGATACAAAGGCAGCCGGCAAATATTTTAGGAAATATATCAAAAAAGAAAAGATAGAAGAAACGGAATCTAAAACCAGATTACTGTTAGCCCACTGCTTGACATATCTTTATAAAACAGGTTACGATCTTTATATTGCAGAAGAATATGAAAAGTCTTTAGAGGAACTGAATCGTCTCTATCTAATAGCCCCAGACAGCGTTTCAACTGTAAAACTGATAGCTAACAGTAATTTAAAACTGGGAAATATAGAAGAAGCAATAGCCTTTTATGAAAAAGCCTATGTTCTTGAACCAGATAACGTAAATAATGCTTCGCTACTGGCAAATCAATATTTCCAATTGGATAAGAAAGAAAAAGCTGTGATTTGGTATCAAAGAGCTGCAGATATAGTACCAGAAGATGCGGATAATTATTTTAATATGGGAATATGTTATACTGATTTAGGAGATTCTCTGCAGGCGCTGAATATGTTTGCCAAATCTTTGGAATATGAGCCGGATAATATTGATGCAATTTTTAACGCCAGGGTACTTGCCCAGCAATTGAAAGATATAGACAATTTTCTTAAATTCAGCCAGTTGGAATTTGATCTAACAGGTTATGATGCAGAAACTCTGAAGGTTTTCTGCTTCAAGTTAAACGCAATGAAAGCCTATGAGGCAGTACTGAAGTATTCATCTATCTGGTCAGAAATAGATCCGGAGAATCCGCAACCAATCCAATTGATGATTTCGGCAGCAAATAAATTAGACAGGAAAAAGGAAGCTGCGGAATATTTGAAAAAGCTGGGGAATTACAAATAAAGCGAAAGTGGCGGAATGGTAGACGCGCTGGACTTAGAATCCAGTGGGAGCAATCCTGTAGGGGTTCAAATCCCCTCTTTCGCACCAGATAAAACAAGGGCATGATAGCAGAATTCAAGCCCATAATTTATTTTTTATAGAAAAGAGATAATAAAGGAGTAATTGTGAAGATTGAAATCAAAGAATTAGATGCAAGCTGGCGGGAATTGAAGGTGACAATAGAAGCCGAAGAAGCCAGCAAGGATTATCACATTTTAGTCAATCAATACCAAGCCAAAGTTCAAATACCAGGATTTCGCAAGGGAAAAGCCCCTCTGAAAATGGTGAAGCAACTTTATGGAGAACACTTTAAAGAAGAATTCATTCTGAAGCAACCTGAGGATTACTATAAAAAAGCATTAACTGAAAAGGATTTGCATCCGATCAATGAAGCTGAGATAGTAAAAGTGGATTGGGAAATGGGCAAGGAGTTTGTGGCGGTCTACAAATTCCAGACAATACCGAAAATCACGATCCAGAAATATGAAGGATTGGAAGTCCCTATCAAGGAAGCTAAATTTACTGAAGATATGGTTACTAATGCCTTGGAGACAATGCGAGAAAAGCTTGCCACACAGGAAGAAGTAGAAATTGCCGAAACAGGTAATCTGATCAAGGCAGAATTTGTGAAAGTAGATGTGGAATCTGAAAAAGTAGAGCCAGTAACCTTCGAGCGGGAATTTACACTGGGTAAAAATATTTATTCAGAAGCCATGAATACAAAGCTGACAGGCTTAAAATTGGGAGACAATGTACGCTCATTGATCTTTAAAGAAAGTGGAGAAATTGACGACGAATATGAAGATTTTCGCAAGAATGAATTTGATATTAGAATCCAATCAATCAAGAGGATTATTCTCCCGGAATTAAACGATGAATTTGGCAAAGATGCGGGATTCGACTCATTGCAGGAATTGCGTGATAATATTGCCGAAGACTATAAAAACCGGGTGAAAGAGCATAACATTAAAAATAGACAAGATGCAGTAGAACTTGCTTTGCTTGAAGCAAATCCGTTGGAATTGCCTGAAGCAATCGTCCGCAACTATGCTGATCATATAGCCGAAGATGCTGCTCATCAGTATAAAATTGATAAGACAAAGCTTATAGATCACTTTTTACCTTTAGCAGAGCATAATATTAAAATTTATTACTTGAAGAAAGCAGTTGCTGACATGCTGGATATCCAGGTTACTGAGGAAGATAAAGAAAAGATGATCAAAAAAGCTGCTGCCAACATGCACATTGAAGTAGAGGAATACAAAAAGCTCTATACTAAACAAATCAATGATGAAGATTTCATTTTCTCGATACAAGAGCAGAAAACCATGGATTACCTGATCGAGAAAGCAGTTTTTATCGAAAGTGATACGGAAGATAGCCCAGAAGATATCTCGGAAGATATCTGATAACAGGAGGAATACATGACATTAGTGCCCTTTGTGATAGAACAGACAAGTAGAGGAGAAAGGTCTTTTGATATTTTTTCTCGCCTTTTAAAAGACAGGATCGTTTTCATAGGTTCAGCTATTGATGATGTTGTTGCTAATCTGGTGGTGGCTCAGCTCTTGCATCTGGAAGCAGAAGACCCTGAAAAAGACATTTATATGTATATTAATAGTCCAGGTGGAATAGTAACATCCGGTCTGGCAATTTATGATACCATGCAGTATATCAAATCATCAGTAAACACAATCTGCATCGGTCAGGCAGCCAGTATGGGAGCAGTTCTTCTTACTGCCGGGAAAGCAGGCAAAAGATTCGCTTTACCAAATTGCCGTGTTATGATCCATCAACCCTGGGGAGGAGCTCAGGGACAGGCTTCAGATATTGAGATACAGGCAAATGAAATCATTAAACAGAAAGAAAAAATCAACATGATCTTGCAGCATCACACCGGAAAAGACCGGAAAAAAATCATCCGCGATACAGACCGTAACTTCTTTATGAGTGCCGATGAAGCCGTGGAATATGGTCTTATTGATGAAGTGATCACTTCGAGAAAACAAGGAGATGTGAGTGAAGGAAAAATTTAATCAACAGCATTGCAATATTTGTGGCAGAAGCTCAGAAGAAGTCAATTATCTTCTGAGAGGTATTGATGGGAATATCTGCAGTGACTGTATCAGGATGTGCCATAAAATCCTGAATGAAGATAATAATAAGGTTGAAATGGAAGATTTTGTTCTTCCCACTCCCCGCGAGATCAAGTCCTATCTGGATCAATACGTTATAAGTCAGGATATGGGAAAGCGATTCATTTCCGTAGCAGTATATAATCATTACAAGCGGATATTTCGCCAAACACCCGAAGATGAGATTGAAATTGAAAAGAGTAATATTCTGATGACGGGTCCTACCGGTTCCGGCAAAACACTAATTGCTCAAACCCTTGCCAGGATGCTAAAAATACCCTTTGCGATTGCCGATGCCACCACTCTAACCGAAGCCGGATATGTGGGGGAAGATGTAGAGAATATATTGGTGCGGTTATTACAGAATGCCGATTATGATGTGGAAAAAACCGAGCGAGGTATTATATATATTGATGAAATAGATAAGATCGCCCGGAAATCTGAAAACCCCTCCATTACCAGAGATGTTTCCGGCGAGGGAGTTCAGCAGGCATTATTAAAAATTCTGGAAGGCTCTATCGTGAATGTTCCTCCCAAGGGTGGCAGAAAGCACCCTCATCAGGATTTCATTGAGATCAATACAAAAAACATCCTCTTCATTGCTGGAGGTGCCTTTCTGGGACTTGATACGATCATCAAACGAAGAATTAATGTGAAAACTATTGGATTTGATGTCAAATTGCAAAATACATTAAATATGGACGACATCTTGAACCAGGCAATACCGGATGATTTGATCAAATATGGTCTCATCCCGGAACTGGTGGGCAGATTACCTGTTTACACCTGTCTGAAAGAACTGGATAAGGATGCGCTTGTAACGATCCTGACAGTACCCAAAAACGCAATTTGCAAGCAATACCAGAAGCTTTTCCAATTAGAGGGCATCAAATTGTCCTTTGAGGAAGCCTCGCTCCAGGAAATAGCCAAAGTTGCCCTGAAACATGGAACTGGAGCCCGTGGATTACGTGCGATAATGGAAAAATTTATGATTGATATAATGTACGGTTTGCCGGATAGGTCCAATGTTAATGAAGTTGTGATCACGCCGGATGTTGTGAAAGGAAAGGGAGAGCCTTTATATCGAAAGGCTTCCTGATAATAATGAAGCCGGGATGTTATCAATTCCGGCATTTTTTTTCATAACCAAAATTTCAGCAGCAGAGGTTATTTAGCTTGACGGAATAACCCTCATCCAAATTTTAAAGAAAAATTATCCGGGAGTGAACTATGTATCTCAAACCACGGGATGTAATAAATAAACAATTGAATAAAGCTATTGCAGTTGCCGTTTTTACCATCAGTCTCGCAGTTTATTGCTTTACTTTGGCTCGCAGTCTCTCATTTTGGGATTGTGGTGAATATATAACCTGCAGCAGTATTCTGGGAGTTCCGCACCCACCAGGTAACCCGTTTTATATACTTTTGGGCAGATTTTTTACTGCTTTGGGTGGTTCAGCAGTTTCACATACGATGATCGTCAATTTCATGAGTGCTTTTTTCAGTGCCCTGGCGGTGATGTTCACTTATCTGATCACAGTAAAATTTATCTCAATGTGGATCAAACGTGAAGAAGCACCTTTTGCCTATCTCACCGGATTTATTGCCGCCATGTATATTGCCTTTTCCTATACTTTCTGGAGCAATGCCATAGAGGCGGAAGTTTATGGCGGATTAGCTTTCTTTCTTAATATTATCATCTATCTCACCTTGATCTATGTAGAAAAATCAGAAGATTTATCTCATCAAAATTATTTGATGCTGATTATCTACCTTTTCTTTTTGGGTTTTGGCATCCACCAGACGGTATTACAACTTGCTCCGGCAGTCATATTTATCGTGATATACCCAAATATCTGCGAGTCATTTAAAAACCGGAGTAAATTCTGGACGTGGCTGGCAGTGTATCTGGCAGGATTAATTATATTATATGTTACTTTTAATGAAATTGGTAAAAAAATCTCAGTACCGGATTTATCCAAGATAGCTTTTGCTTTTGGGATTATAGGTATTTTATATTATCATTTTCGTAAGCAGGTCAAGAGCAGCACCTGGTTAATAGCCATCTTCATAACTATAGTTGCTTTCAGTACACATATTTTCCTGCTGGTTCGCAGCACACATAGACCCTTCATTAATGAAGGATACCCTCATAACTGGGAATTATTTAAAAATTATGTTTTGCGTACTCAATATGGGACAACCTCATTCTTTACTCGCAATGCGGGCATCTGGCATCAATTAAATCACAGCTTCCTGAGATATTTCAGTTGGCAGTTCTTTCAATTAGATGCAATAGCCAACCTGCTCGGAATACCTCTCCGCATCGCTCAAACCCTCATCAATGCTTTGGTATTATTACTCGGTTTAAATGGTATGGTTTATCATTACAAAAAAAATAAGCACTCTTTTGCTTACTTTTTGGCTTTCTTCCTCATGGCATCGCTGGCTATGGTCTTTGTAATGAACCAGAAAGCTCAGGAAGTCCGTGATCGTGATTATTTCTTTGTCACTGCCTATAATCTCTGGGCTATCTGGATGGCTTTCGGCAGTCTTGGCTTAATCAAAGAAGTCTGGAAAAAATCTAAGGTGTTTGGCTACATCGTTATTATGATTGCACTCTTGCTTCCCACTCTTAATATGACTTCTCATTACTGGACTCATGACAGGCATAAGGAACTCGTAGCATTAGGTTATGGACAGAATATCCTTAACAGTCTGGAAGAAAACGCCATTATCTTTACTAATGGGGATAATGACACATTCCCCGTCTGGTATGCTCAGGCAGTTGCTGATCCCTATGCCATTGAAAAGATCTGGGAAGCAAAAGATGTCTTGCCTACTGAGCATACTGAAGAGATAATCAGCGGCGCCATTCAATTCAAGAATTCAACTTTAACAGGTATCAGAAAAGATATTAGCGTGGCTAATCTCAGCCTCCTGAATACGCCGTGGTATATCAAGCAACTGCGTGATAAAGAAGGTATCGAATTCAACATTCCCGAATATCATATTGATAGCTGTCAAGATGATCCCAATACAGCTCTCTATCCCCGCCGGCTGCCTTCAGATACCAAAGTTCATATCAAAGGTAACAGTATTGCCCCTGGTTTTGATATCCTGCTTAAAGAAGACGAAGTGCTTTATGTTAAAGACCTTGCTGTTATCCAGATCATCAGAGATAATTATGGTAAAAGACCAATATATTTTGCCGTCACTGTTTCCGAAACTTCCGGCTTTGGTAAAAATCTCCGGAATGAAGGCATGGTTGACAGACTTGTCCCAACTCAGAGTAATGATCAGTATGACATCGAAAGGCTTACGGCTAATATTGACAGCGTATATTCTTACGCCAGTATCTTTGACAATACAGTTTATAAAGATGATAATATGGTACGTCTTCTTAATAATTATGGTGCAGCCTTTATGAGAGCTTCCACCTATTACAGACTTGAAAACGATTATGAATATGCCATTTATTACATGGAAAAATCTCTGGGATTTATCTCGGAGCGCAAACGCTTTTATAAAACTCTTTCCCAGCTCTATTCTGAAGCTGGTATCCAATTCCTCGAAGTTGCTGATATGGTACCTGATGACGAGAAAGAAACCTATATCTCGGAAGCCTACAAAAGATTTGAGAATATGATATATTATAATCGAACTAATAAGGATTTGCCGCTAATACTTTATTCTATTGCCCTTGATTACAAAACTTATGATAAATCTATTTATCTGATGCGAAAACTTGGCGGCTATTTCACTGAGGAACAGCGCAATGATCAACTTGATAGCCTTATCAGCAAGCTGGAAAAAATGGTGGAATAGCAAAAAAAAATTACTTCTTACAGAAACAGCTTTTAGTGTTTTCTGTCTGTATGGATAATAGATGAA
>CAZAHZ010000123.1:0-10035 GCA_964485055.1 uncultured Candidatus Cloacimonadota bacterium | reverse complement strand
CCCTCGCCCCACCCGTGATTATCCAGAAGAATCGGGACGGTGCAAGTCCACTTAGAGCAGAAATTCTGTTAATTCCGGGGGGATGCCTGAATTAAAAAATAAAAAAAAGATTTGACAGAAAAGAGGGCAGTGTCTTAGTTGACCCAGACAGTAAGACAGAGGTGAATTATGAGGAAATTTGATCCGAATGTGCCCTTGTTCCTGCAAGTGAAGGAAGACATAGAGAATATGGTACTTTCCGGAGCAGTTCAGGAAGACGAGAAACTGCCATCAGTGCGAGAGATGGCGCGGGAATATGAATTAAATCCCAATACTGTAAACAGTGCAGTATCGGAATTATTGAATGAAAATATTATCTACAAAAAGCGAGGAATTGGTATGTTTGTCAGGCAGGGAGTGCGTGAGGAACTACATCATCAGCGAACAGAGAGATTTGTAAAGGAAGAAATCGAGCATGTTGTAAAACAGGCAAGAATGCTTGGTTTGAGCGAGCAGGAAATGATAAGTATAATAAGTCAAATATTCAGGAGGGAAAACTAATGGAAGCGATGTATGAAATTCATGGTTTGAATAAGTTTTATGGCAAATTCAAAGCGTTGGACAATGTAGATCTGCAAATTACCGGCGGTAAGATCATCGGGTTATTGGGTAGAAATGGTGCTGGAAAATCCACTCTTCTACGCACGATGCTGGGATTATTGAATTACAAGGGTGAAATATTTTTTTCAGGTAGTAATGTAAAAAAATTAAAGCATCATTTATTTGAAGATGTTGCTTTTATCCCGGATGTAAATATCATTGACGACCGGTTGACAGTAAATCAGATCATCGAATATATCCGCGGTATTCATCCTGCCTGGAATGAGGAGAAGTTTTCAAGCCTTTTAGCAAAAAGTGATCTACCGCTTGATAAGAAGATCAGCAAATTATCTAAAGGGATGAAGACCAAGCTATATCTTTTGCTGGTATTATCACTGGGAACTAAAATGCTGCTGCTGGATGAGCCGACACTGGGTCTTGATATTGCCTTCAGAAAGGAATTTTTTAATACGATACTGGGAGAATTTTTTGATGAGGATAAATCAATCATTATCTCAACTCACCAGGTGGAAGAGGTAGAGCAGATATTACAGGAGATCATATTTATTGATAAAGGAAAAATAGTCCTACATGAGGATGTGGAGGAGCTTAAAAACCGCTATCACCTGGTATCGGTAACATCAGAAAGGGAGCAGGAACTTCGGGCAAAAGGTGCTCGTCAGATTACGCATACTCTGGGACAATATCACGGTATATTACCCAGTGACATCGAAATCGAGGGGGCAGTATATCACCGTCCGGGACTGGCAGACCTTTTCCTGGCATTTACGGGAGGTTACGATGAGCAGATTTAAAACTCAGTTAATAAATGATTATCGCCTAAACAAAAAACAAATCTTCTCTCCAATGATTGTTTTTCTGATCATAGACTTGGTTGCGATCATATCTTTTTTAATTTTTAAAGCAAACGCAGGATTAGAATATTCGGACATTATTACTATGGATATTCAGGTAGATGATCCAGGTATAACCAGTATTGCGGACTCATTTTGGTATCTGATAGGAATGGGTATCCTTGGATTTGCCGGTTTTGTTCAGGTTCTGGTTGCTCTTTCTCTCGGTAATCAGGCTCTTAATCTGGAAAAAAACCAGAAATGTGAAATCTTTTACAGGTCGCAGCCGGTTAGTGTCTGGGATTATTCACTGTCTAAATATATCATAACAATAGCCGGACCTATCGTCATTCTTTTTATCATAGGAATAATAAACCTGGTACTGGTAATACCATTTATATCACAGATCGTTAAATTCAATTTCCTTGATGCTGTCTCAGGACTGTCAGTCAGTTTTCTCTTATATTCCAGATCAATCTTAGTTTTGGGTAGTTTAGCTTTTTTAATGTCAGCAATTTTCAAAGAAAAAGCTTTCATGAAGCTGGTCTTGATAACAGTCTCTCTTCAATTGATCATCGTCTTTGCCCACTTCAGTATGGATACTCCTTTGCTTGACCTGTTCGGATTTATAGGGAAGCTGATCAATCCACTGCAGGGGTTAAAAAATATGATAGATTTCAACCATATGGAGACAGTTCTTGATTTCCGCCAGGCATTTACCATGAAAGTTCTTCTCTTTAACTGGCATAGTGCTTTACAAGTTTTAGCCTCTGGAGTATTTTTTGTTCTGGGTGTGTTTATCTATTCCCGAAAAGAAATTAATTAGGGGGAATGATGAAGAAATATGCTTTAATCATTGCTATATTATTGCTTTCCGTTGTTTTGCTAAATGCCAAAACGGAAAAGCAGACCTTCATGTTCAGCCAAAAACTGGTTGGACTGTCACTCGATAACGTTAAAGTGGAATCAGTTAGTTTCCATAGAGGTAAAGAAATTGAGATCAGGTATGATCAGGATGATGTTATTTTCAATCAGGAAAAGAATTCTCTAAGTATCATTTCACCGCATAAAAAAGCAAAGATCTGGTTAACACTGCCGGCAGATAAAAAATATCATACTCAATATGATGAAGGAAACATCTATTTTACACCGGAAGGATTGACTTTGTTGGGAACAGATTATCAGGAGATCTTTATTGACGGTAAAATAATTAAGATATTGAAAGATAAGGCAGAAGTCCTGGTTTATGAAAATGGCGACCTGGTTATCAAAGATGAAGATGGAAATCAAGTGATTTTTAATGAAGAAGGAATAATTAAAACAGGTGATAATAAAGAGGAAGATAATGAGGGAATGACCAATTTCTGGGGAAAGGCAATTGCTGCCATCGTTCGCGTTGCAGTCCGTACTGCCATGAATGCTATTGGTGAAACGCCGGAAGAAGTGATTGTCACTGTTCTTAATGAGAAAAGCTGGAAAATTGAGATCAATGATATGATGGATGTGGTGGAATCTAATGCTCCTCATTTTGGGGCAAAAAGATTTACGAAAGAGATTGAACGCAGCTTTCCATCTGAGCAAATCCAATTTCTCAGCATAGATAATTTTAATGGAAGCGTGGAGATAGAAGGCAGCGACCAGGATCAGTTGCAGGTTACTATCTGGATCGCTTGCGAAGCAGAAGAAGATACTGCAAATGTGGAAATCGAATTCCAGGAAGGCAGTGATTTCCTAATCAAATCAAAGCCCTTGATCAAAGATATCCATTGCTCAATCAAATATCAGATTGCGCTGCCTCAAAATATTGCTCTTAAGAATATTTTGAGCAGTAATGGCAGCATCTCAGTTTCTGGTTGCCAGGGAACAGCAGAATTAATGACCAGCAACGGCAGTATTGATGTGGAAGATTATCAGGGAGATCTGGTGTTGCGGACTTCTAATGGTTCCGTGGATACGGAAGATATAAAAGGTAACGTGGACATCAGAAGCAGTAATGGTGGTATTGAAGCTCAAAATATCAGCGGTGATGTTAGTGCTCTCACTTCCAATGGCAAGATTGAGATCAAAGACTGCTTGAAGATAAAAAAGACAGTTACTTCAAATAGCAGTATCAGACTGGAGATTGGTGATCTTGAAGAAAATCTTCTGGTTTCTACCTCAAATGCCGAGATTTCGCTGATCCTGGCAAAATCGCTCAATTGCAGGATTGAAGCCAGAACTTCAATTGGTGCAATCAAACTCCATGATATCAAGCTGGATATCAAAAAAAGCGATAAAAACAGATTGGTAGCTGAATTTAATAAAGGTGGAAAACTGCTCGAAGCAGAAACATCGAATGCAAGTATTAATTTCTATCAAAAATAAAAAAATCCATTATTAGGAGGAAGTATGAAAAAAATACTAATTACTATTTTGATTCTGGTTATCAGCAGCCTGGTTCTGGCTCAGGTAGATAATCTCAGGTATCTGCCGATTGCTGAAACTGACGATTTCTGGTCACCATTGCTCAATCCCGCCGCACTTGGTTTTGGGAACGGCAATGGTCTGGCGTATGTAGGCGAAGATCGTGATAATGAGTACAGAGAAGACTATTACACTTTGTTCTTTAACATGGAAGGTTTGTCTTATGTCTTTCATCGTGATGGAACAGAGAAAATCCAGGCTGATATGCACACTCTTGCCATAGGGCAGAGCATCATATCTCCCAATACTTATTTTGGCGTCAAGTATGACTGGCAGAACAAATATTTTAATGATGGCAAATGGGGGTTTTCCGGATTATGGCGTCCAACTAATTACTTTTCTTTAGCAGGAACTGCTTATGACATCAAGAGCGACTGTGAAGAATACCGGATGGGAATTTCTATCAGACCTTTAGCCAGTAATGAAAAATTAAGCCGTAAATTAACCCTCAGCGGAGATGTGTTTTACGCAGCATCAGATGAAGATGCCGTGGATGATACCAAGCTGGAATGGCAGAAACCAATTTTCAGTCTTAGCTCCGAAGTTGTGCCTGGCGTTTTCCTCAGTGGTTCTTATGATCTACAAAATGAAAGGATTGGGGCTAATGTTTCGCTCGCATTTGCCCATTCCAGAATTGGAAATGTCTTTGGATTTAATGATGATAATAATTATGTTGTCGGTAATTCCTATATTCATTTAACGGATTATAATCAGGAGTCTATCTTTAATCCTTACACAAAAGACCGGTTTTATGTCTGGAAACTGAAAGGTGAGATCACTGAACAGAAATCAGGCTTCAAAATAGGTCCATTCTCGATCATGGATAAAAAGCAGCAGACTCTGACTGAAATTCTGGAAAAGATTGAAGAACTGAAGAATGATGAACATATTAAAGGGATCATCTTTAAAAATCCGCAATATTCTTCTTCTTTTGCTGTCAAACAGGAATTGCAGGCAGCTTTACTGGATTTTAAATCCGCAGGTAAAAAAATCATCTATTATTCTGAAAATATGACCGGTTCACAATATTGCCTGGCTGCCAGCGTTGCTGATGCAATCTATCTGCATAAAAACGGCAGTGTTGATCTGAGAGGTGTTAGTATAACGATGCCTTATTTCAAGGGCTTGCTCGATACAATCGGCGTGGATGTCACTAATTTTCAGAGTCATGAATATAAAACGGCTTTTAATTCCTTTTCTTATGATCACATGACTGATGCGGAAAGGGAAACCTACGAATATCTGCTCGAGGGGATTTTTAATGACATGAAGAAGATGATCCTGTCTGGTAGAGAAACTAAACTTAAAGCACCTCTTGATGACATCATTGATCAAGGTCCATATCTTGATGGTGGTTTGGCGTATGATATTGGTCTGGTGGATTATTTGATCTATGAAGATGAACTTGATGACATGATCAAGCAGGAATTTGATGTGAAAAAGTCCTGTGATAAAATGCCCGAAGAATCAATGCAGGTTAATTGGCAAAAATCTTCAAAAGAAAAGATTGCCGTTATTTATGCTGTGGGCTCAATCGTGATGGGCGAAGGTAAATCCGGTAGAATTATAGGCTCGATAACTACTGCTAAGGCTATCAAAAAAGCCCGCGAAGATAAAAGCGTGAAAGGTATTATCCTCCGCGTGGATAGCGGTGGTGGAAGCGCTTTTGCCAGTGACGTGATCAATCGCGAAATTGAGCTTTGTCACGAGGGCAAAAACCAGAAACCGGTGGTTGCTTCCATGTCCGGTGTTGCCGGCTCAGGCGGATATTTTATTTCCTGCAACGCAGATAAGATTTTAGCTCAATCGTCAACTATCACAGGTTCTATAGGTGTGATCGGGATGTGGCCCAGTTTTGAAAGACTTTATCGCAAGATCTATATTAACTGGTCAACCGTTAAAAAGGGTGAAAATGCCGATTTTGCCAACACTACCAGACAACCGAAAGAATATGAAATTGACCTAGTCAAAAAATATATTGATAAAATATACAACGATTTTGTAACAAAAGTTGCTCAAGGCAGAGATATGAGCAAAGAATCTGTTCACAAAGTAGCCATGGGACGCGTCTGGACTGGAAGCCAGGCTCTAGACCGCGGCTTGATTGATCAGATTGGCGGACTCAATGATGCAGTTACAGAAATCAAAAAACTGGCTGATATTACTACAGAAATTGACCTTGTTGATTATTCCGGCTATGAAAGCAAAATGGAATTAATGCTTAATATGGATAACCTTAGCTCCAGTTCTCCAAAACTCGATCTTCCAGACGATATCCAGTCTCTTCTTACCTGGTGGGACTATTATCAGCAGTTCAAAGACGAAAAAGCTGCCATGGTTACACCAATGAAGATCAGTGAATAGGGATCGGTGACTGGTGACTGGTGACTGGTGAATAGGAAATAGTTAGTAGTGAGTGAATGTAAATAATGGTTCGTACGGGCAGACCCATGTGTCTGCCCTTTTTTTTATATAATATTACGGATTACCAGTACTTGTCAAGTTCCCCTATTCCCTATTCACTACTCATTATTTCCTATTGCAAACTATTTATTTTTGGAAATATCTTGACGTCCACAAGTTTTCTGGGATTAATGCACATAAGTTCATTAAGGAGAAACTATGAGAGCTGCCAGGAAATGCAGAAGCGTTATGTATCCGCCACAACGGCTTACTTTTAAGCCTGCATGTGTGCCAGGAAATCTACTGGAGGAAATTGCTTTGACGGTTGATGAATATGAGGCAATTCGACTTGCTGATTATGAGGAACTGGAGCATGAAGGAGCGGCTAAGCGGATGAATATTTCTCGTCCTACATTTACACGTTTGATCAAGAAAGCGAGGAATAAGATAGCCATTTTTTTAATTGAATGCCGGCGACTGGAAATAAGTGGTGGCAACTTTCATTTTGCCAGTGATATTGTACAATGTCATGATTGCGGGGCTTACATTCGGCATGCGATCACTCAAAAAACTACAATCTGTCCGCATTGCGGTTCTAAAAATGTTGAAAGTATGGCAGAGAAACTGGGTCATGGTGATTGTTGCCGTGACAAAGAGGAGTAAAATTATGAGAAGAAGAACAGGAACAGGGTCAGGAGCAAGAGCAGGCAATTTCAAATACAGAAACAGGCGAGATAGAACGCTAGATAGTAAGAGTGCCAAGTCACTAATATTGTTAGCAATAACGAGTGTAGTTCAAGATTTATTACGAGAAGACAGCAAGATCAAGTATGTGGTAAACCGGTTATTTAAGCCCAGACAACTGACAGAACATAAAGTTGCCAGGAAAGAGATAGTTGAAGCAGAATATAAAATTATAGATGGAGAAAAACATGAATGACAAAACTACTGGTTCAGGAAAAGGTTTAGGTCGCGGAGGCGGCAGAGGACGTAATAGCGGAGGTGGATTTAGTGTTGGAGGTTTTTGTGTATGTGCAAAATGTGGTACAAAACAGGCACATCAGCAGGGAATACCATGTACCCAGTTGAAATGTCCCAAATGTGGAGCAACAATGATCCGCGAAGAGCTTTTGGCAGGCAGGAGCAGATAATGAAAGTAGCAATTGCCAGCGGAAAAGGTGGAACTGGTAAAACTACACTTGCTACCAATTTAGCCAGTTATTTGGCTCGTGATAAACGATTAGTACTCACCGATCTGGATGTGGAAGAACCTAATTCCGGTTTGTTTATCAAAGGAAAACTGGTACATCAGGAAGATAAATTTAAAATGATCCCTCAGTGGGATAAGGCAACTTGCACCTTATGTGGACGTTGCCGGGAAGTATGCAATTTTAATGCGATCATCAAGCTGATTGATCAGATTATGGTTTTCCCGGAGCTTTGTCACAGTTGCTATGCTTGCAGCGAGCTGTGCCCTGCGGGAGCATTACCAATGATTCCAGTGAAAATGGGTGAGATGAGAGTTTGGGATACAGGTACTTTTGCTTTCATCGAGAGCAGGCTTGATATCGGTCAGGAACAGGCTGTACCCTTGATAGCCCAGACCTTGAATTACGTGGAAGAGAACTATTTTGCAGACAGCATTTTTCTATTTGATTGCCCGCCTGGGACATCATGTCCTGTTATTGAAGCTACGAAGGATGCAGATCTTGTGATACTGGTAACCGAGCCAACGCCATTTGGATTACATGATCTGAAACTGGCAGTGGAAACAATGCATGAGCTAAATAAGAAATTTGCCGTAGTAATTAACCGATATGGTATTGGTAACGATGCTGCAGAGGATTATTGTACAGCAGAGGGTATCGCAGTACTGGCAAAACTTCCTAATGACAGACGGATTGCCGAGCTCTATTCAAGGGGCGAACTGGTTTATGAGAAATTTGACGAATTTAGGGAACAACTGGCAAACATTGCGAAATACATCATAAATATAGAGCAGGGAGGGGAACTATGAAAGAGATAGTAATAATTTCCGGCAAGGGAGGAACAGGCAAGACATCTCTAACAGCAGCTTTTGCAATGCTGGGGGGAAAAGAAATCATAGTTGCCGATTGTGACGTTGATGCAGCCGATATGCACTTATTGATGCAGCCGGATTGGGCTTATAGTGAAGATTTTTACAGTGGTCAACTTGCTAATATTGATCAGGAAAAATGTAATCAATGCGGTAAGTGTGCACAAATCTGCCGGTTTAAAGCAATTCCCAAAATTGAAGGGAAATACGCGGTCAAGGATATTAATTGCGAAGGCTGCGGATATTGCTATTTTGCCTGTCCTTATGACGCTATCACGATGATTGAGCAAAACGTGGGGAAGTTTTTTATTTCAAACACTAGAGCAGGTAATCAATTAGTGCATGCACGGTTGAAAAGCGGAGCAGATAATTCTGGTAAATTAGTGGCAAAAGTAAAAAAAGAAGCGCAACGGCTGGCAAAAGAACAAAACAAGCAGTACATATTGGTTGATGGATCACCAGGTATCGGTTGTCCTGTGGTGTCATCTCTTTCAGGAGCAGATTATGTGGTGTTGGTCACAGAACCTACGGTTTCGGGTATGCATGACCTGAAGAGGGTTTATCTTCTGGTAAAGAAATTTCAGATTGCGGCAGGCTGCATCATTAACAAAGCAGATTTAAATGCAGGAGTTACGGCAGAGATTCAAGCTTTTTTAGTAAGTGAGGGGATTGATCACATTCTTAACATTCCTTATGATGAAGATTTTACGGTAGCCATGACAGAGGGTAAGACGATTGTGGAAAGAGATGGCACAGAACTGCAGAAAATGATGACAGACAGTTGGACAAAGATAAAACAAATATTAGAATAAAGGAGAATATTATGAAAATAGCATTTACAGCAAAAGGAACAGATTGGGATGCTCAGATGGATGCTCGTTTTGGCAGAGCCGAATATCTGGTTGTCTATGATGAGGAAACAAAGAAGTTGAGTAATTATGACAATAGAGCAATCGCCAATGTTGCACATGGTGCTGGTCCACAGACAGCACAAAACTTGTTCGAATTGAATGCGGGTGTGTTGATAACCGGTAATGGACCTGGAGGAAATGCAGCAGCAGTATTGCAAAAAGCCAATATGCAGATATTTACTGGCGCAGGAGATATGACCATAAAAGAAGCTTATAATGCATATAAGGCCGATGAGCTGAAGAGATTGTAAACAGGGATGATTATGAATAGTTTTATCTGTGCAATTGCTACTGATGATGAGAAAAACTACACTGATTCTCATTTTGGTGATGCCAGGTATTATCGGCTTTATGAATTTACTTCCAGCTCTGCTGAGTACCTGAAAATAATTGCTAATACAACCCAACAATCTGAACCCGAGAACCATGCCGACCCCGGAAAAGCCAGCAATGTTGTGGAATTACTTAATAAAGAGGATGTTAAAGTTGTGGTAGCAAATATTTTTGGACCGAATATTAAACGGATAAAAAGTAAGTTCGTCTGTATTCTAATGGATAATGGTTCCATTTCAAAAAGTATTCCTCATTTACTTGAGCAATTTGAAGTCATCTGCGATTCTTGGAATAGTGGAAATTTACGTGAACATCTTAATTTGAGAAAAAGAGTGGAAGGTTAAAGGTGAAATAATTAGTGAGTAGTGGTGCGCCAAGAAGCGTTAATAGGTTAGTTGGTGAAAGCCCAACACGG
>CAZAHZ010000122.1:0-10099 GCA_964485055.1 uncultured Candidatus Cloacimonadota bacterium | reverse complement strand
TAACCACCCAGCCAAATCAGACGTGTCCCGCTTGCGAAATCCGCCAGCGGTACACGTCCACTCAGCCTCTGATGACGATCCTCAAAATTCACTTCCCAGTTTTCATTAGTTAGTCAAGTTCCATTCAAAATACAAAATTCAAAATTATTTATAACCACTGTTCTACAAAAATATTTCTATTATTTAACAATGAACTACCCCGGGGCAAGCCCCGAGGTATCATAAGGAAAGTGTGTGAATGAAAACCCAGGTTTTCAAACTTTCCTATTTACCCCGACGCAGAGCGTCGAGGAATTCTTTTGATTAAAATAATCTTTTCATCTTGTTCCAAAATACAAAATTCCCTCTCTTTATGAATAATCAAATCATAATTACCTGCAAATAAATCCCTTACGCTAATTTCCCGCCCTCCTCAATCTACCTGTGACTCCAGAGTCACTTCTCTGTGGGCTACAAAAGTATAGAACAGAATTATCCAAAATAATTATCACACCATAATTATCAGAATTATCTTATACGTATTACCCTCATAATATTAAACTCCCTCCTTGATCTTCTTCATTCTTCAGCCCAGCCCCAGCCTTGCCTCAGGCTTACCACAGAACTGGATAAGTTGCACACGAAACGATACCACATATTTTCGTTGGGTCGTTTGGAGTGCGACCGGAAAGGGGCTGCGGTGATTCTGGGGAGAGATTGCAGGGAATACTGAGATGAAGGAAAAACCGGAATAAAAGAACTATAATTAATAAAATCCGTTCGGGTAAAAAACTGGAAATTTCAGGCAACGGAACGGGCAAAATAAAGTATGTGTAGGAATTCATATAACCTATAGAAAAGAGTGCCTGAAGGATCACTGTAATAGTGATAAATCATCAAGTAGAAATAAATCTTGACAGGTAATCAGAGAGAAAAATAAATGAGATAGAGTTTATGGAAACCATATAAGCGAAATAATATGTGTTACACTTAAGGAGAAATTATGGATCAAGCAAACAATCTGTTTGAGATGAAGCTGAACGAATTGCAGGCATTAGCCAAGGAAATGGAAATAGCCGGAACTGGCATGAAGAAGACCGATCTGATCCACAAGATATTTGAGATGAAGGCAATGCAGGAAGGTCTTGCCTTTGTGATCGGAGTACTTGAGATCGTTGATGACGGTTACGGATTTTTGCGTTTTCAGGAAAACAGTTACACCCCAGGGCGTAATGACATTTATGTATCCAACAGTCAGATCAAGAAATTTGGTTTGAAGAAAGGTCATGTGGTTTCGGGACCAGTACGAGCCCCGAAAGAAGATGAGAAGTATTTTGCGTTGATCAGGGTGGATTCGGTGAATTATGAAAATCCGATGTCAGCGAGAGAGGCAAAGAGTTTTGACCGTTTAACGCCGTATTATCCTGAGGAAGCGTTAAATCTGGAAGTGGATCCAGAGGATTTGTCAACTCGTATCATCAATCTGTTTACCCCGATCGGCAAAGGACAGCGTGGTTTGATAGTGGCAGCTCCTCGAACTGGCAAGACAGTATTAATGCAGAAGATAGCAAATGCGATACTGGCAAATCACAAGGACGTGTATGTGATCGTTCTGCTGGTGGATGAACGACCAGAGGAAGTTACGGAGATGAAGCGGATCATCATCCCGGAGAATTCAGAGGTGGTGTCCAGCACCTTTGACGAGATGCCACGTAATCATATTCAGGTAGCCGAGATGACCATTGCCAAGGCAAAGCGGATGGTAGAGCTGGGACAGGATGTGGTGATCATGCTAGATAGCATCACGCGACTGGCAAGAGCTTATAACATGGCAACACCATCCAGCGGTAAAGTGCTTTCCGGCGGTCTGGATTCCAATAGTATTCATCGTCCAAAGAAGTTTTTTGGTGCAGCACGTAATACCGAGGAGCGAGGCAGTTTGACGATCATCGCTACGGCACTGGTAGATACGGGCAGCAGAATGGATCAGGTGATCTTTGAAGAATTCAAGGGTACAGGTAATATGGAGCTTGTACTTGATCGTACAATCAGTGACCTTCGCCTTTACCCGGCGATAGACCTGATACGCAGCGGAACGCGTCGTGAGGAACTGCTTTTGAGTGAAGAGGAACGTAACCGGATGTTTGTATTACGGAAATTCCTGAAGACAATGAGTCCAGTGCAGGGAATCGAGATGCTGCAGAATAAAATGAAGGTAACACAGACGAATAAAGAGTTCTTAAATTCGATGAGCCGTTAGACGCTTCAATACACATGGAATTACTATCCCCGGCAGGTGATATATCAAAACTGCGGTATGCTCTGGCTTATGGAGCGGATGCAGTATATGCTTCGGGAGAAAATTTTGGACTGCGTAGCCGGAGTCGGAATTTCAGTGAAGCAGAATTAGTTGAGGCGTTAGAAATAGTCCATCAGTCGGAAAAGAAGCTTTATATAACGGTGAACATCTATGCCCATAACCGTGATATAGCAGAACTGGGCAGTTATTTGGCTTTTTTGGACGAGATAGGAGTTGATGCCCTGATAATCAGTGATCCGGGCGTACTATTACAAGTGCGACAATTTGCATCTCATATACCCTTTCATATCAGCACACAGGCAAATGTAACATCGTGGAGTTCAGTTCAATACTGGCAGGAAGCAGGAGCCAGTCGGATCATTCTGGCACGCGAACTGGGCATTGAGGAAATAGCCGAGATCCGTTCACGAGTAGATAATATCGAGCTGGAAATGTTCGTGCATGGAGCGATGTGCATGAGTTATTCGGGTCGCTGCCTGCTGAGTGCCTATTTGAATGGCAGACATGCCAACCTGGGAGATTGCAGCCAACCATGCCGCTGGGAATATTTTCTGAAGGAAAAGAGTCGTCCAGAAGAAGAATTTGTGATAGAAGAAGATGAACGAGGCACCTATATTTTGAATTCGCGAGACCTTTGCCTGATAGACAGACTGGCAGAGATCAAAGCAGCCGGAGTGGACAGCATCAAGATTGAAGGCAGGATGAAAAGCCTTTATTATGTGGCTAATGTAACGCGTACCTATCGGGAAGCATTGAACGAATTAGAGAGCACACACTTAATTTCACCTGTCTTGCGGAGTGAACTGGAAAAAGTAAGTCATCGGGTATATAGTCAAGGCTTCATTGACGGACTGGACAGTATGGAAAAGCAATATTACGAGTCGTCAGCCTATATGCGTACTTATCAGTTTCTGGGCGAGATCATTGAACAAAGTGAAGATTGGCTGACAGTTAATGTGAAATCAAAATTCAGTGCTGGAGAAAAGATAGAGTTGATCTTTCCAGAGCGCAATTTTGACCATCTAATAACACCAGTTAAGATGATAAATGAAGAAGGTGAGCAAATTTACTTTACAAAACCTAATACAATAATAAAGATTGGAATTGCAGGTAAATATCCGGCAAATGGGATATTACGTAAAAGGATCGTAGATTAATATACCCAGGAGAATATATGTCACGTAAGATGCTACTGTTAATAATAGTAATAATTTCAAGTCTGGCATTATGGTCAGAAACGAAAGCGGAGAGGTTATTTAACCAGGCACGGTCACGGATACAGGAACGAGATTTCGTAACAGGCTTTCAAGAGGTTATTTCTGAGGATGCTGATGGTAAATATGGCAATTTAGCCCGTTTTGAACTGGCAAAATACTTCATGCTGCGTCGGGATTATGAAGAAGCGGGAAGTTATTTAAAAGACTGCTCCAAGAAATATGTTACTGAACGAGATTTCTGGATCGGGAAAAACCTGTTTAACTGGGGAAAATTCGAGCAATCAATCGTCGTCTTTGATGATTATATTATAAATTCGGAAAATTACGCTAATGTTGAGACAAGCTATATCTTTATTTCAGAAGCCTATATCCAACTTCTGGAGTATTATAAAGCCCTGAATACACTTGATGAACTAGAGAAGGGGCGCTTCATGCGTCAACAAAAGCCTTTGGTATTTTACAAGACCGGTAGCACTTATGAGAAAGTGGGAGATTACAAAGCTGCCCTGGAATTTTATGGGAAGATGAGGATAGAATTTCCTTATCATCCTTTGACCTTTGAGGCAAGTGACCGAATAAATGATATCACAGATAAAGGTTTAGTGGATTTGGCACCTGAGCCGAAACCAGAACCGCAGCCGGCACCAGAACCAGAGAAAGTTAAAATGGCAGAGCCAGAACCGGAGCCGGAGCCTGAACCGGAGCCGGAGCCTGAGCCAGAACCAGGACTGAGAGGTATGTTCCTGCAAGTAGGGGCATTTGTAAAAGATTATAATCTCACGCGTCGGGTTGGTCTTCTGGAAGGAATGGGTTATCAGGTCAATCTGGAAGAGTCCGCAACCAGAAAGGGAACGCTTTACAAAGTGCTGGTGGGACCCTTTGCGCGCGAGGATGAATTATTGAAAAAGCAGAAGAAGCTACGCTCACAGGGAATAGAGTGCTTTAAGACTGTTCGATAGGGAGAGAGCAGGCGAATAATAATCTGATGACAGATAAACAAAAATTAACCCCCATGCTGAAGCAGTTTATGGAGATAAAGGAAAAGCATCCTGATAAACTGCTGTTATTTCGAATGGGAGATTTTTATGAGACCTTTTTTGAGGATGCACATTTAGCCGCTAAATATCTGGGAATAACCTTAACTGCACGTAATAAAAATGACGATAATCCAATTCCGCTGGCAGGATTTCCTTATCATGCTTTAGATGTCTATCTGGATAAGTTGATCAAACAGGGCGTTAAAGTGGTAATCTGCGAACAGATGGAAAACCCAAAAAATGCGACTGGGCTAGTCAAGCGGGAGATCATAGATATTATAACTCCGGGAACGGTGATAGATAGTAATTTGATAGATAAAAGTGATAATAATTTTCTGGCGGCGTTATACCGGGGGTCAGGATCAGAGACGGGACTGGCTTTCATAGATGTATCAACCGCAGAATTCATATTTACGGAAATTTCCAATGCTGAAATATCAAATGAGATCACCAGACTGCATCCGGCGGAGATCATTGTAATCAATGAAGCTTATCAGCATGAACTTGAAGCTGAGTTTAGCGATCTGGCAACCATGGTAACCTTTTTTGAGAGCTGGTATTTTGATGAAGAAGCAGCCGAGAAATTATTAAAAGAACATTTTGGCACAAGTACGCTGGAAGGATTTGGAGCTCATAACAAACCTCTGGGCAGAATGGCAGCAGGGCTTGCGCTGGCATATCTGAAATCACTGAAACAGGATGAACTGGATCACATCACTTCGCTACATTATTATTCATTGTCAGACTATATGCAGCTTGACGAAGTCACCAGGCGTAACCTGGAATTGATGCGTTCCCTGCGTTATGGTTCGTCTTTTGGCAGTTTAATTTCGATTCTGGATAAGACGCAGACGCCGATGGGCTCAAGACTGATCAGGAATTGGCTGTTGAACCCGTTATTGAAGCGGGAGGAAATTGAAAAGCGATTGCAGGTTGTATCTGCTTTGAAGCAGGAAATCATTCTGACGGATGAACTGCGAAAGATATTGAACCGGATCGGTGATTTGAGCCGCATTATCTCCAAAGTGGGTACAATGCGAGTAAATCCGCGGGAAATAATTGCCTTACGCAATTTTTTGCTGACGGCTTCAGAATTAAGGGAACTGCTGGCAACATTCACGGAAACCACGCTTGTGGAATTATATAGCAATATTGGGGATTACACGTCAATCACTGATTTCATCAGTGGCAGCATGCAATCTGAGCCACCCGTAGTTATCACTGAAGGCAATATTATCAAAGACGGCTATTATGAGCAGCTTGATGAATTGCGGGAGATCAGCCGGAACGGGAAAGGCTGGATAGCACGCCTGGAAGCGGAAGAACGCAAGAAGACGGGGATTTCATCTTTGAAGGTTGGTTATAATAAAGTTTTCGGTTATTATCTGGAAGTCACGCAGACGCATAAGGATAAAGTACCGGAATACTATATCAGGAAACAGACGCTGGTCAATTCGGAGCGCTACATCAGTCCGCAACTCAAGGAATATGAAGCCAAGGTGCTGGGAGCGGAAGAACGCATCAAAAATCTGGAATACGAGCTTTTCCAGGGAATACGCAAAAACTTGCATGATCAGATACCGGTATTGCAGCAATATGTGGATATTGTGGCAGAGCTTGATGTTTATACCTGCTTCGGCTGGCTGGCTTATTACAATGATTATGTTCAGCCAGCTTTTAACAACCAAGGAATTCTACAGATCACCGAATGCCGTCATCCGGTGATCGAGAAATTACTTAAAGATGAGCAATATATTCCAAATGATGTAGAGCTGAACAGCAATAATAACCGTATAGTGCTGTTGACAGGCCCTAATATGGCGGGTAAATCAACCTATCTGAGGCAGATCGGCTTGCTGGTGATCATGGCACAAAGTGGCTGCTTTGTCCCTGCAAAATCCGCTTTACTGCCGATATTTGATAAAGTTTTTACACGTGTGGGAGCCTCGGACAACCTGGCGATGGGGCAAAGCACTTTTCTGGTGGAAATGCTGGAGACGGCAAATATCCTTAATTCCGCAACTTCGGATTCACTTATCCTTCTGGATGAGATAGGCAGGGGTACAAGCACATTTGACGGCTTGAGCCTTGCCTGGTCTATAGTGGAATATCTCCATAATCAGCCACGTTTGCAGGCAAAGACATTGTTTGCAACGCATTATCATGAATTGACGGAACTGGAAACCATCTTGCCGGGAGTGAAGAATTATAATATTGCCGTGAAGGAATGGAATGATACTATAGTTTTTTTGCGCAAGATCAAGCGGGGCAGCGCCGACCAGAGTTACGGGATACAGGTGGCAAGGCTGGCAGGCGTGCCGGATGCTGTGATCAAACGGGCAAAGGAAATATTGAACAATCTGGAAGAGCATGAACTGAGTCCGCAAGGCTTATCAGGGCAAACGCGAAGTAGAAAAAAACAGAAAAATAATGACCAGCTTGACATTTTTGATGCCATGATCCAGCTTGATACGGAGAAAAATGAGATACTGGAAGAGATCAAAAGGATTGATGTAAATAATCTCACACCAATGGAAGCTATCAATAAACTGGCGGAATTGAAGAAAAAATTATAAAAATAAGGGAGGATACACGAATGAAAATACTGGTAATATTAATCGCTATTCTAGCGACTTTGACACTTACAGCTCAGGATATTGTGAACTCAATAAACGGGTTTGGGTTCGATCTTTTGCGTGAGGTGAAAACGAAGGATCAGAACGTGGTGGTTTCGCCCTACAGCGTTTATACTGCGTTGGCAATGACAGCAGAAGGGGCTGACAAAGAAACCCTGACGCAGATGAAGAAAATATTGAATCTGACTGAGATCAATGATGCTTCAATCAAACTGGGGGAATTGCAGAATAAACTGCAAAATGCGGAAAAACAGAATATTGAGCTGTCTCTGGCAAATGCACTCTGGCTGGATGATCAATTTGAACTGAAGTCAGAATTCAAGAGGGTAATTAAAGAAGATTTTAAAGCAGAACTTCACCAATCTGCCCTGAAAAAGGAGACGCAGGTACTAAAAGAGATCAATAAATGGGTTTCTGACCAGACAAATAAAAAAATACCATCAATTCTGGATGAATTAGACCCGTTGACCAAACTGGTTTTACTCAATGCAATCTATTTTAAGGGTGAATGGAAATGGAAATTCATGCCGGAAGTGACACTGGAAGAAGATTTCCAGGTCAATAATGAAGATAAGATGAAGGTGCAGATGATGCACCAGATCACAATATTTCCTTTTTATGAAGACGAACTTGTGCAGGCTATCCAGATGCAGTATAAGGAAAGCGATTATTCCATGCTGATCATCCTGCCCTACGACTTGAATGATATGGATAGATTATTAAAGGAATTGAACGCAGACTATTTCAACCAGATTGCGGAAGCTGTGATAACCCGTGAAAGAATTGATGTCAGTCTGCCGAAATACAAAATAGACTACAAGCGGGAACTAAGTGAAGACCTTAAAACCCTGGGGATGCCAATTGCTTTTACTAAGGCAGCGGATTTCAGCCGGATCAATTCCAAAGCAGACCTTTTTATTGATCAGGTTCAGCATAGGGCATTTATTGATGTCAATGAAAAAGGTGCTGAAGCTGCTGCGGCTACTGCTGTCAGCATGAGATTAACCTCTTCAGGTCCTCCTGCAGATCCGATTGAATTCCTTGCCGATCATCCCTTTATTTTCCTGCTTAAAGAAGATACGTCAAACCTGATCCTCTTTGCCGGTATAATCAATAAACCTCAATAGCAGCCATGGAAAAAATATTGGTCAGCGCCTGCCTGGCAGGGGTCAACTGCAAATACGACGGCGGAAATAATCTGCACCCAGAAATACTTAAACTGGTGAAGTTCGGTCAGGCAGTATTGGTCTGTCCCGAACAACTCGGTGGTTTGCCCACACCCCATTTAGCATCTGAGATCATCTGCAATGGCGTCTTCAATGCCATAGGGGAAGATGTTACAGAGCAATTCAGAAAAGGAGCGGAGGAGTGTCTCCTTCTGGCACAACTGCATGGAATAACTAAAGCAATATTCAAAGAAAGATCACCTTCCTGCGGAGTAAATTATATCTATGATGGCAGTTTTTCAGGTAATAAGATAAGCGGAAAAGGCATCACCACCCGCCTGCTGCAGGCAAATGGTATAGAAGTAATCAGCGAAGAGGAATATTGAGAAAAATATTACTTTGATTGAAGAAATTTTTTATATAAAGACTTAATAAAATCCTGTTCTTTGCAATGAGATATAACCTCAAAGTTATTTTTTAGAAATTGGACTTTGTTAATAGAAATACTTTTTTGCCCTATCATTTCGATAAGCAGCGAAGGAATAAAATACAGGTTATATTGGCTATCAGGCAGGGGAGTTACTCCAATAACTATATCCGAGGTTTCGTGAGATTGGGTATATTCTTTAACTCCACTTTAATATGTTCTATCAACTCCACCTCGAGTTCCTCCTCTAAAGGAAATTGATTTCCTGGCAGTTTTTACTTGTGCTCTGATAATATCTTCCTTACCGTTTTCTAATTTTCGGGCAATAATAATATCATAGCTGGAAAGCGGAAGATCAACCAGTGAAACATTCTGAAATTTCTTCATCAAAATGCCCGCTGCAATATGCTCATTAGCAAAGCCTTCTACAGAAGCCATTCTACCTAATTCTTCACGATCCATATCCTGCCTCATTTTTTTAAAACAATAACCCAGTCTGTATTAATTCTTTCCTGACGTGGAACCTTGATAAAATGTTTAATTATTTCAGAACCAAAATAAGTTTCCAGTGAAAATCCTGTTCTCTCAGCGATTTCAATTAAATAACTCCATGATTCAAAAGTATTATTCCTGATCCGGTTATTACCGACAACAATAATATATCTACTTCCTTTCTTAATTGTTCGATAAACTTCCCGCAGGTTTAATTCCATGTCATGCAAATAATTATAAGCAATATATGCTCTTCTTTTATCAACCTCATAGATTCTTTTTAGAATTACATCGGCTTTATCAACACCAATAAGATGTTGTTCATTATATTTTTCCTTAAATACGGATTCTGTGCCTATCTGACATCTCTTAAGAGGCAATAAAGTATTTTTTGCAAAATCCAGCCAATATATCTCCAGTTGATGTGTTCGAGGATAATCCACAGCGTTCACATAAGGAGGTGAAGTTATAGCCAGATCAAATGTTTCATCAGGATATTGAATATTCCTGGCATCGGATTCCACTGGTATCTCCACATAGAATTTATTATCAACCTTTTCTGAGAATTCGATCATTTTAGGAACATTAAGAAAAATCTGGTACACAAATTTTTTCAGGGCATCAGCAGAATTAATCACTTTATTAAGTTTTTTTCTAATTACTGTTCTGGTGCAATTATCATCGGCATTTGACACAGATCTGATAATTGAGGAGAATAGGATTAAGTAGAAATCTTTTATATCCTGATCATAATTGAGACTCAGAATACTTTTTTTTAAATGACTATCCGAATGTCTCCGTAAAACTTGACAATAATATTAAAAA
>CAZAHZ010000121.1:0-10138 GCA_964485055.1 uncultured Candidatus Cloacimonadota bacterium | reverse complement strand
CAGGCAGATGTATTCCACAATTGACGGGATATTAGATGGCAAGAAGGAAGATGACAAACGCATTGTGATCTTTGCGGATAATACCTGCACCTATAGATTAGCAGATACACTGGGGATCAGAAAAATGAAATATGACATTGATACGCGGATCATCAGAGTACCCAGCTCTGCAAGGGTGACAGCCAATCTGATAATTCACTCATTTAAAAAAGGTGCAGACCTGATGATATTGGGAGATTGTCCAATTGCAAGCTCACAATTCCCCTGGAGCAAAGATATAGCAGAGAAATCTATGAAAGAAGCTGCTGCAAAACTGAAGGCAGCGGGAATTGAAGGAGAGAGGATATTCTTTTATGAATTCACAGCGGGTGATCTGCTTAAATTTACCAGTATGGTAAATGAATTATCAGCCCGGATGATGCAATATCCGGAAATAAATGCTAAGCAACGAAGTGCATTATAAAGAGGTTTATAGATGACAAAGAAAATTGTATTAAATGATAAGACCCTGGCATTTCAGAAACGCGTGGAAGACTTGAGCGGAGAGAACACCGCCATGTGCGATCAATGCGGCACATGTTCGGGGGGCTGCCCTTTTGTGGAAGATATGGACATCACTCCGGCTCAATTGATGCGTAAGGTGATGCTTGGTCAGGAAGATGTTCTGGAAAGCGTAACCATGTGGATATGCGCCACCTGTAATACCTGTACGGTAAGATGCCCCCGGAAGCTGGACGTATCTAAGGTAGCAGAAGCCTTGCGGCAGATCAAGCTGCGTGATGAGATCAATAATCTTGATTTGAATAAAATACCGAAAGAAGTATTGAAAGAATTACCTCAAATAGCCATTATTGCAGCGTTACGTAAACTGAGTTCATAGAATTTGTCAAGGCGGACGAGGTAAAAGAAGTAGATAATATGAAAGAATATTGCAAGGAGATATAAAAGTGAAAATACCATATTTTCCTGGTTGCTCATTGAAAACTTATGCCAGTGGTTTTGAGAGATCGGCAATCGCTTCAGGTAAGGAATTGGGAATAGAATTTGTGGAAATCCCGCGCTGGAATTGCTGCGGAGTGGTATCATCACTCACCAGCGACGATCTGATACATCACCTGGCACCGGTACGTAATATGATCAGAGTTCTGGAAATGCAGGATGCAGGAACTGTGGACACGGACAAGAAGATGTTAACGCTGTGCTCAATGTGCATGAACACTTTGAAAAGAACAAACTTGAAAGTGAAACAGCAGCCTGAAGACCTGGCAACGATCAATGACTTTATGTATAAAGAAGATATGAAATATGACGGCAGTGTGGATGTTGTCCATTATCTGGAAGTATTGAGGGATTACGGATTTGATAATATAGCCGAAAAAGTTAAAACACCGCTGACAGGCTTGAAAATTGCCCCTTATTATGGATGTATGCTGATCCGCCCCAAGGAAGTGGGAATAGATGATGCGGAAGAGCCTGTGATCATGGAAAATCTAATTAATTCGCTTGCAGCCACACCAGTCAGTTGGCGGGCTAAGAAAACCTGCTGCGGCAGTTATTTAACGGTCACCAAGCAGGATGTGGTAATCAAATTAACCAAAAAAATCCTGGAAAATGCGCAGGAGAACGAAGCTGATATAATAATCACAAGCTGCCCTCTATGTGCTTTTAACCTTGACAGCAGGCAGGAATTGCTCCGGGAACTAAATCCTGAATTTAAACCGATCCCTGTCCTTTACTTCACGCAACTGCTGGCAATAGCCTTGGGAGTCGAAATGGATGAAGCTGATTTTTCCAATAATAAAGTAGATGCGATGAACCTGCTCAATGAAAAAATATTCAAGAAATAATAAAAAAATATCTTATATATTGCAAGGAGGTCTTTGACAATGACAGTAGAGCAAAAGATGGTTACTGTTTATATAATGGGCGAAAGTTACCAGGTGCCGGAAGGATCAACAATAATCATGGCATGGGAATATGCCGGTTTTCAATTGAAAAAAGGATTAGGCTGCCGGGAAGGATTTTGCGGTGCCTGTGCCACGGTTTACCGTGAGAAGGGAGATTACAAACTCCGCGGTGGTTTAGCCTGCCAGACGGTGGTGACAGATGGTATGTCACTGGTGCAGATACCTTATGTACCTAACGAGAGACCGAAATATGATCTGGCAGTATTAGAGCCGAATATTGATACATTCAAAGACTTGTTTCCGACAATATTCCGCTGCGTATCCTGCAATACCTGCTCCAAAGCATGTCCGCAGGATATCATGGTGATGGACTATATTCAACAGCTTAAGCGTGGAGATATTGCAGCAGCAGCATCAACCTCGTTTGACTGCATCCGCTGCGGCTTGTGTGCCCTGCGCTGCCCGGCAGATATTGTGCAATTCAATGTAGCGACACTGGCACAAAGACTTTATGGCAAATACCTGGCAAAACCCAGCCCGGAACTGGCAAAGCGATTGCAGGAGATAGCAGACGGTAAATTTGATCAGGAAATTGAAGAATTGAATAACATGGACAAAGAAAAATTAGTGAAGAAATATTATTCACGAGAAATCAAAATAAGTTAAATAATTGGGAGGCAAGAGATGTATCCAGAATATATGATGGAGTCTATACGAAAAGTGGAAGCTACGCGAGCGAAACGGCTGGCGATAGTCAGAAAATATGGTAAACAGGTTTTTAAACCGATGGATGAGCAGGAACGGAAATATATCCTGAGCACTTACCATCCTGATTATAAATCAGATGCTTTGAAAAAGATGCGGATAGGTCCAAATAAAGGTGATATGATCACTAATGAAGTTGTTGATATCATGGAATCCTATCCCCGCAACAAAGCGAGTGATTTTGATCTTTCCAAAGTGGATTATGAGACTGATATACTGATAATTGGAGCAGGTTCTGCGGGATTATCGGCAGCAATTGAAGCTGACAAACGGGGAGTGAACACATTACTGGTTACCAAGTTGCGACTGGGGGATTCAAATTCCATGATGGCACAGGGCGGTATCCAGGCAGCCGATCAGGCAGACGACAGCCCCTCACTTCACTATCTTGATGTAATTGGTGGAGGTCACTTTGATAATAAGAAAGAACTGGTGGAAGCACTGGTGATGGATGGACCAAAATCTATCAAATGGCTGGAAGAATTGGGAGTTATGTTTGATAAGGAGCCTGATGGTTCCATGATGGTTCAATCCGGGGGAGGAACCTGTCGCAATAGAATGCACTCAACACGCGATTATACTGGAGCAGGTATCTGCCGTGTATTGCGGGATGAAGTTTACAGCAATGCCAAAAATATTAAGTACCTGGAATATACTTCGGCAACGGAACTGATCCTTGATGACAAAGGTCAGGTTGCTGGAGCAGTATTATATCACATCGAACTCAAGGAATATTTTATTGTCAAAGCCAAAACTGTTATCATTGCCACGGGAGGTTTCGGAAGACTGCATATACGCGGTTTTGAGACAACTAATCATTATGGTGCAACCGGTGATGGTCTGGTTTTGGGTTATCGCGCCGGAGCAAACCTGCTTTATATGGACTCTGTGCAGTATCATCCAACTGGAGCAGTATTTCCTGAGCAGATCGTCGGTTTTCTCTGTACCGAAAAAATTCGGGCGATCGGTGCTCAACCAGTGAATAAAGATGGGGAGCTTTTTGTTTATCCCATGGAACCTCGAGATGTGGAAGCTTCATCATTTATCCGGGAATGCCAGGAAGGACGCGGGGTAACCACACCCTCCGGTTTAAAAGGTATCTGGCTGGACAGTCCGCTGATTGAAGAAATTTCTGGTGAAGGCACAATTGAAAAAACACTTCCGGCAATGCTCAGACAGTATCATCGTTTTGATATTGATATCCGAAAATACCCAATGCTGGTATTTCCAACTCTGCATTATCAAAATGGCGGACTGGAAATAAATGCCAAGGCAGAAACCAGCATACCGGGATTATTTATCGCCGGAGAAGCTTCTGGTGGAATTCACGGCAGAAACAGGTTAATGGGGAATTCTCAACTCGATATTATCGTCTTTGGCAGAAGAGCAGGAATTAATGCCGCTGAAAAGGTTATCGCCGGGATTAAGCTGGGCAAACTGAGTTTGCAGCATGTGGATGATTATGCTAAGGAAGTGGAAAAACTCGGTATTGACAAGAATAGGAAATCTCCGATAATACTTCCCGACTATATCCCGGATCACGTGAAAGCGAAGCAAATGACTTCAGAATATTTTGGCACACTTGTAGAATAAAAATTATTAATAAAAAAAAGCGACCTTCCGGTCGCTTTTTTTGTTAATAGCCGATTTATTCTTCTTTTTTCTTTTCCATGGCAAGCTGTTTAAGATACTTAAAGGTTTTATCAATCATATTAAAACCCTTATACGCTTCGCCAATATGAAAATTAATATTCAACTCCTCTGTATTGGTAATATCGCTGGGAGACTCAATACCATAGGAATATAACATCTCCTGATCATTATAAATATCATCCAGTTTCTTTTGAGCTGCTATATGTTCGGGATCGAGTTCCACCACTTTTTTAAAATGCTGAAGCGCAAGACTGATCTGCAGGTCACCAAGATAAGCCAGCGCCAGATGATAATGCACAGAAACAATGGAGGGGTCTTCATTCATTATACGTTGAAAGCACTCGATCGCTTTGTGATAATCTCCAATTGTCTGATAGGCAACTGCCAGGTTATAACAGCCGATAGTATTTTGAGGCATCTTGCTTCGCAGCATCTCAAACATTTCGATACTCTTATGAATTCTGCCGGTATGAAAATATGCCAGCCCGATCCAGTAATACGCCATATCAAGCTGACAACCTTTATCCAGAAGATTTTTCAGAATGGAGATAGTTTTATTGAACTTTGTAGCCCGGTAATAAACAATACCGAGTCGGTAATAAACGAGGCAATTTCTTGGACTTTTCTCAATTTGCCGTTCATAACTCTTCACAGAATTTTCGACATCTCCCTTGATATAGTAGATTTCACCCAGGATTGAATAGATATCACCATAATCAGGATTTTCAGTCAGTATTTCATTAAAAACCTCTATAGCATTATCCAGCAGCCCCTTTTTTTTGTAATCCTCAGCTTTCAGGAATAATTGATTCAAGTCTTTCATTTAATTATTCACCCCCTTTGATTTTCTTTACTGCCCAGTCTCTAGCTTCCTGTAGGAATTCTTCGGGTATATTACCAATAAATCCATTTTGAACCATGGATTGTGTCAAGTTTCTGGCATAATCAATATCTTCTTTTGCCCTGTTATATACCTGCTCTCTGGAAAGAATTTCTCGTGCTACTCCATCTTTGACTGCCTGCATAGCTACATCTGCTGCTTCCTGGCAAAAGATGTCCGGCTCATCCATCTTAGGTATAATATCATCTGGAGTTATCCCCCGGCGTTCTGCATAATTTGCCAGCGAATAAGAAGCTGCAATTGCCATATTATCTGTTATCTTGGAAGCCCTGACGAGTAGAGTTCCTTTCAGGATACCCGGAAATCCGATGGAATTATTCACCTGATTAGAGAAATCACCTCTGCCGGTAGCGACTATAAAGGCACCTGCTTCCTTGGCAGCGTAAGGATATATTTCAGGAACAGGATTAGCGCAGACAAATACAATTGCTTTATCTGCCATACCTTTTATCCATGTCTGCTTAATTGTATCAGGACCTGGCTTGGACAAAGCAATCAGTACATCAGCTCCTTTTAACGCCGCTTCAATGTTCGTTATCTTATGCGGATTTGTCTTCTGGCAGATATTCCATTTATGATAAAATTCCGGTTTGGATTCTATATCCTGCCGCCCTGAGTGAAGAGAACTTTTGGAATCAAACATGATCATATTTTTGGGGTCTGCTCCAGCATTAAGGAGAAATCTGGCGATCGTAGTATTCGCTGCACCAGCACCATTCATCACAATCCGGACTTTCTCAATCTTCTTATTTGCCAGTTTTAGAGCATTGATTAGTCCTGCCAGTGTAACAGAAGCTGTTCCCTGAGCATCATCATGCCACACAGGAATACTGCATTCTTCCCGCAAAGTATCTAATACCTTATAACAATTAGGTTGAGATATATCTTCCAGATTTACTGCTCCAAAACTGGGTGCTGCCATCTTAACAAATTCGATGATCTTATCAGGATCTTTTTTACCATCAGCATTAGTGCTGTCTATACAAAGCGGAACAGCATCTATACCACCGAGATATTTCATTAAATATGCTTTTCCTTCCATCACGCCCAGACCACCCGGAGGAGTGCAGTCACCATCACCCAGAACACGAGTGGAATCACTCACAACCGCAACCATATTACCTCTGTTCGATAGCTCAAAAGAGGTTAAATTGTTATCTCTGATAGTAGTAGAAACCAGCGAGACACCGGGGGTGTACCAGACGTTGAACCAGTTAAATCCAGGCACTGGAACTTTTGGAACCACCTGAATTTTGCCACGATAGAATTTATGGGACAGAATCGCTAATTGTTTCAGGAAAAGGGTTTTTGCCTTTGCTTTCTCTTCCTGCGAAAAATCTTCCGGAAAAATTTCATCAATATTTGATATATCCAGCTTTACCTTCATCATCATCCTCCAGTATTTTTTATTATTTTTTTTACTGCAATAATATCAGAGAAGAATTAAGAATTTATCCTAATCTTCAATTTTATATTCATTCACTCCTTTTTCATAAAGGTCACCACCATAACAGTCATTCACTACTATCAGGGGCATATCCTTTACAACCAGTCTCCGTACAGCTTCAGGTCCTAATTCCGGAAAAGCTATCACTTCTGCTTCTGTGATACACTTGGCTAACAGGGCTGCTGCTCCACCAGTTGCACCAAAATACACACTGGTATATTTTTTTAGACCGTTTTTTACTTCTTTTGATCTGGGTCCTTTGCCAATCATACCTTTCATTCCAACTTTAAGCAGATCATTGACGAAGGGATCCATCCGATAGCTGGTAGTAGGTCCAGCAGCACCGATAACCTGGTCTGGCTTGGCTGGTGATGGTCCCACATAAAAAATCACACTGCCTTGAGGATCAAAAGGTAAAGGCTTGTCTGCTTTTAGCAGATCAACCAGTTTTTGATGGGCTGCATCACGGGCGGTATAAATCACTCCGCTGAGTGATACTTGATCACCAATCTTCAGTTTTTTTACATCTTCAGGTTTTAAAGGGGCATTTAGTTTTATCATTATTACTTACCTCACAATATATAAGACTTTACACGGTTTGCATGACACTGGATATTAACAGCCACAGGAAATGTGGCGATGTGACGCGGGAATACTTCAATAAACAAATCTATGGCAGTTACCCTGCCTCCCAGTCCGGCGGGTCCAATTCCCAGTTTATTAACTTCTTCCAGCCATTCGATTTCATATTGAGCAATTTTAGGATCAGGATTTCTTTCCCCGATCGGACGTAAAAGGGATTTCTTTGCCATATAGGCTACATAATCAAACGTGCCTCCAACTCCTACACCTACAAAAATCGGCGGGCATGGATTTCCGCCAGCCAGTTTCACCGTCTCCACAACAAAGTTCCTGACACCTGCCACTCCATCAGCCGGTTTCATCATTTTTATCCGGCTCATATTCTCCGAACCACCACCTTTAGGCAGCAGAGTTATTTTTACTTTATCTCCTGCTACTATATCAGTATGAAGAATTGCAGGTGTGTTATCCTGAGTATTCTGGGGCTTTGTAATAGGGTCTTTTACTATTGATTTTCTCAAATACCCCTCGGTATAACCAAGTGCAACTCCCCTGTTTACTGCATCCTTCAATAAACCACCAGTGAAGGCAACTTCCTGACCAATCTCCATAAATACCACTGCAAAGCCGGTATCCTGGCAGATTGGCGTACTTTCTGATCTGGCAATTTCGATATTCTCCAGAAGCTGCTGAAACACTGCTTTCCCAACGGGTGATTCTTCTTTCTCCATTGATCTTTGAAAACTATCTACCAGAGTCTCATTGGCTATTGTACATGCCTGGATTGATAGATCCCTGATGATCATGGAAATCTCATTGACATCAACTTTCCTCATAACAAACCTCACTTATTTTATTTCAGTCTGATTGTTTTAATACTTCTGCCAGTGTATTACCGATCTTTGCGGGTGATAAAGCAACCGATATCCCCGCCTTTTGTAAAGCTTCTATCTTCTCCTGGGCAGTTCCTTTACTCCCGGCAATGATAGCTCCGGCGTGTCCCATTCTTTTACCTTTGGGTGCTGTTCTGCCGGCAATAAAGGCAACCACGGGCTTGGTAATATTCTCGCGGATAAAATGAGCAGCCTGGATCTCCAGGTCTCCGCCAATCTCTCCAATCATCACTATTGCTTCCGTGTCCTTATCTTCTTCAAATAATTTTAAAAGGTCTATAAAGTCTGTCCCTATTAACTGGTCTCCTCCGATCCCGACTGCGGTTGAAATACCCATTCCCGCTTTTACTATCTGATTGGCAGCTTCATAAGTCAGTGTTCCGGATTTTGAAATCAAGCCTATTTTTCCTTTTTTAAATACAAATCCCGGCATTATTCCAATCTTGGCTTCTTCTGCTGTGATGATACCTGGACAATTTGGACCAATCAGGATACTATCCATATCTTTTACATATTTCCGGGCATATATTATATCGCGAACTGGTATTCCTTCTGTAATACAGACAATAATTTTGATCCCGGCATCGGCTGCTTCCAAAATGGCATCAGCAGCAAAAGCGGGAGGAACAAAGATCAGCGAGACATTAGCTCCTGTCTTTGCTACAGCTTCTTCCACAGTATTAAATACAGGTCTATCCAGATGTGTTATACCACCCTTTCCAGGTGTCACTCCGGCAACAATCTTTGTGCCATATTCCAGGCATTTTTCCGAATGAAATGTACCTTCCTTTCCTGTAAATCCCTGCACTACAACCAGCGATTCTCTGTTTACCAGAATGCTCATTAATTTTCTCCTTTTGCTGCCTTAACTGCCAAACGGGCTCCATCCTGCAAATCCTGAGCGATCAATATCTGGCTGATTTTTGCCTGTTTAAGTATTTCTACTGCCTCGGAGGCATTTGTCCCATCCAATCGAACTATCACAGGAACTGTGACATCTGTTGTCCGGGTTGCTTCCAGTATTCCATTTGCTATTCTATCACATCTGACTATGCCACCAAATATATTTACCAGAATTGCTTTTACATTTTTATCTTTTAATATGATTTCAAATCCATGGGCGACTGTCTCGGTACTGGCATTTCCTCCCACATCAAGAAAATTCGCCGGCTCGCCACCCTCAAGCTTGATGATATCCATTGTTGACATAGCCAGTCCTGCCCCATTCACAATACACCCCACATTACCTTCGAGTTTGATATAACTGAGTCCATATCGGGCAGCTTCAAGTTCAGCGGCGTCTTCTTCAGCCTCATCTTTCAATGCCAGAATATCCGGATGCCGGTAGAGTGCATTATCATCAAAATTCAATTTGGCGTCCAAAGCAATGAAATCATCATCAATAAGCAGAACAAGAGGATTTATCTCTATCAGGCTGGCATCTGTCTTGATATATGCCTTAAATAACGCTATAACGAACTTATTAAAATTTTTTGCCTGGCTTTTCGTTAATTCCAGACCATAAGCTAATTTTCTGAGATGAAAATCATTTAAACCAATTAACGGGTCAATGCTGACTTTTATAATCTTTTCCGGCACCTGCTCTGCTACGGTTTCAATATCCATTCCACCCTCGGCAGATACCATGATCACCGGCATCGCCAGGCTGCGATCCAATGCTATCCCTAAGTAATATTCCTTTTTAATATCCACAGGCTTCTGGACATAAACCTTTCTTACCAGCTTTCCCTGCATCCCGGTCTGGTGAGTTACCAGTGTCATACCCAGCATCTTCTGCGAAATTTGATAAACTTCATCTAATGATTTAGCAAACTTCACTCCCCCGGCTTTGCCTCGTCCACCAGCATGAACCTGAGCTTTGATCACCCAGTTCTCTCCTCCGAGTTCCTGAGCTTTCTTGAGCGATTCATCTGCAGTAAAGGCTACTTCGCCTTGAGTGACGTTGACACCGTATGCCTGTAATAACTTC
>CAZAHZ010000120.1:0-10170 GCA_964485055.1 uncultured Candidatus Cloacimonadota bacterium | reverse complement strand
AACGGGAGGATGCCTGTGAAAAAGAGTAAAATATAAGCCATTCTTTTCTTCCTTCTGTGTCTTTCTGTGACTTCAGTGGTTGATAATCTTCCTTTTTGGTTTCGGTTTAGCCGAGTTAGGTTGAAGAAATGGACATACTTGGCGGAGGAATAATTTCTTCTTTTTGGCTTTGATTATTTATTTCTCTAAATTTTCTCATTTTCCTCACATTTACTTCTTATTGATCTGTTACAATTTATCTGTTTTTACCCTTTTTTAAAAAGCATTTCATCTCATCCGTGGCTAATAAAGAAGCAAGTAGAAAAAAATGAATTGACGAAATGAATAGATTTAATCAGGTCAAACAAAGGAAGCTTATATGAATGGAAATAAGTTTGGCAGGTGGATGGGGATCAGCGGTTTTGGAGAGAGTCATGGAGCTGCGATGGGAGTTTTGCTGGAAGACATCAAGCCGGGCGTGGAATTTCCGCTGGCAGAGATAGAGCAGGAACTGGAGCGAAGAAGACCTGGCATAAAAGATTTTACCAGCAGTCGTCAGGAAAGTGACCGGATAAAGATATTATCGGGCGTAATCGAGGGCAAAACAACAGGAATGCCAGTATGCCTTGTGATATATAATGAGGATCAACGGAGCAGCGATTATGAGTCGCTGCGGGAAATATTTCGACCCGGACACGCTGATTGGAGCTGGTTTCAGAAATTTAAGATACTGGACTGGCGAGGTGGAGGCAGAGCGTCGGGCAGAGAAACCATAGCGAGGGTAGCAGCAGGAGCAGTCGTGAAGAAAATGCTGTCTCCTATCAAGCTGGAAGCTTATCCTGTCCAGATCGGAAAAGTCAAGACGGGGCAAATTCAGGCAGATTTTACTAATCAATTCTGCTGGCATGATCCTGAAACTTATGAGGCATTACTCAAGGAACTGCACGAGACACAGTCGAACGGAGATTCGGTCGGCGGAATAATTGAGGTTCGGATCAGCGAAGTTCCAGTTGGATTGGGTGACCCGGTATTTGGCAAACTGGAAGCGAAGCTTTCCGAAGCAGTGCTTTCAATTGGAGGAGTGAAAGGGGTCGAATTCGGAGCAGGCTTTAATTTAGCGGAGCTTCATGGCTCAGAAGCCAACGATCAGATGGGAGCTAAAGGATTTTTAAGTAATAATTGCGGTGGGATACTCGGAGGAGTTTCCACGGGCGAAGATATAATCATGAGGTTAGCTGTGAAGCCAACACCATCAATCTCACTAAAACAACAGACAATTGATCATAATGGAAAAGAAAGAGAGATTTCGATAAACGGCAGACACGATATCTGTTTGATATTTAGAATATTGCCGGTAGTTGAGGCAATGGTAAGGCTGGTGCTGGCGGACTGCCTGAGTTATCAGAAACTGCTTTGTGGTGACACTTTAGGATTAGCAGATTATCGAGAAGCTTTGGATGGCATAGATGAAGATATTCTGCTGGCATTGAAGCGTCGTGATGAGATCGTTAAATCCATAGGCAGGCTTAAGTGCAGGCAGGGAATAAAAATCAGAGACAATCAACGTGAAGAAGAACTTCTTTCCGGTTTGCGAGAAAAGGCAGAAACCTGGGGAGTAGATGTCAAACTGGTCGAGAAACTCTGGCAGGGGATACTCATACAAAGTAGAAGTTTGCAGGAGAGTGAACAAAATGATAGTGATCAGCATAATCCCAAAAAGTAAAGAGCAGATACTCAAGCTGAAAGCGAGATATCCGGAGTATTATCTGGAATATCGGCTGGATTTAACTGACGACTGGAATTTTATAGATAAGGATACAGTTGATGAGCGAGTGATCATGACGATACGAGACAGGAACGAAGCCGGAACGGGGGTAATCCAGAAGAAATTGTCAACTGCGGATCAGAAGGTGAGATTATACAGTGACTGGGTGCACAAATATGGCTGCCTGGTGGATATCGAGCACTCGCTGTTAAATAAATTAACCGCTCCTGAACTGGTCAGACTCGACCGTTCACATCTGATCATTTCGATTCATAGTTTTGATAATAATTGGGAAATAATTGATATCGCCAGGCGATGTCTGGATATAGAACGAAGCGGATGCCGATATGGTAAGCTGGCTTTAGCAAGCAATAGTTGGGAAAAGTTATTAAAACTTGAGACTTTGTTCCGCACAACAAGCAGTAAAATACTTCTGGCATTTCTGGGAGAAGATGGGATATCGAAGCGCTGTCTATATCGTCACCTGGGAGCAGAAGGCACATTTGTGTGCCTTAACGGCAAAGAGACTGCAACAGGTCAATTGACCGTTGACCTGGCAGAGATGCTGGGATTAGTATCGTTGACTGGAAAGGAATTAATCGGCGGAATAATCGGCGGACAGCAAGTGAAGAGATCACGCGGAATAGATTACTATAACAGCTTGTTCAGAGCCAAAAAACTGTCAGCAGTTTATTTGCCATTTATAGTGAAAGATGCGGAAAATTTTCAACACTGGCTGGAAGCGGGAACGCGTAAAAGCAAGGTTTATGGATTTTCAGTTACAATGCCAATGAAGCGTAAAATCGCCAGTATATCCGGTAAACAGGGAATGATAGTAAACTTGTGGGATGGCAAAAAAGAAATATTCAATACTGATTTAATAGCTATGGAGCAGATACTGGAAAAATATAAAATGCTAAAAAAGAGCAGTCGAATATTGATAATCGGCAGCGGTGCAAGCGCCCAAACAACAATTCAGGCTATAGCAGGAAGAGCGGAAATATTTATCAGCTCACGGAATTTTCCGGAGGCAATCCGGCTTTGCAGTAAAATAAAGGCAGAATATTTCATCCCTGAAAATCTGAAGGGAAAGTATTTTGACCTGATCATCAATACTACCCCACTGGGGATGAACGACGAAGATTTACTGGATTTCGCTTCAGGAATGGATTTTAAAATTGCGATTGATCTTCCCTATCGCAAAGGGATGACTCCCCTGGGCAGGTTTTGCAAGGAAACCGGTAAACAGTATGTCAGCGGAATGGAATTCTGGCAATACCAGACAGAAGCTCAGGAACGTTATTTCATGGCAGCTATTGACAAAAGGAGCAGTATTGAGTGATCGGATGATCTTTATCTATATATTAATTCTGTTTATTCTGGCAGGGATAATCATCACGGCTGATTTATATCTTCCCTTCTGGCATTGTCCACAGCGAGTACGACAGAAAATTAATGACAGTATTGATAATTACACAGAATTACGTGATGTGATCACTTACTATCAGCATAACGAAGACGAGGAAAAACTGCAATCACTATATTTTTTATTGGAGAATATGAAACTTCATGTTTTTGTGGATGTTAGGGTCAAGGACGACAAGGGAAATGAATTTGAATATGATGCCAGCACTTATGCCAATCTGGCTGAAGCCCAGGCAGCCCTGGACACTCTTGAACAGGACCATGGAAAACTGAGCTGGCGAGTAAAAAAAGTCTATCGTGATCAGGAAACTATAACGGCAGCATTGCTGATAGAAAATATTGAAGAAGCATGCGCAGCCTGGAAAACGCTCCCATGGAGCAGTAGTTATGGAGAGGAAGCTTTCAGGAATTATATTTTACCCTATAGAGGCAGCAGTGAACCACTGGAATCATTCCGCCCATATTTTAGAAAAATGTTCTCGGGACTGGAAAATTACCAAGATGCAGTTCAGGCAGCAGCAGTGATCAATGACAGCATCAAAAAGATATTCAGGTTCAATTCCAAATATTATCTGCATCCTACAGATTTGAGTTTCAGCCAGATGCTGGCAAATGGAGAAGGTCGCTGTGAGGATATGACCAACCTGGCAATGTATGCTCTCCGGGCTAACGGTATAGCCGTGACTAGTGACTATACACCGTTCTGGGCAGACAGCGGAAACAACCATGCCTGGAATGCTATCATCACTCCTGCTGGAGAAGCAATACCCTTTATGGGTTGTGAGAGTAATCCGGGTGATTATCATCTACGCAAACGGATTGCCAAAGTATATCGAAAGATGTTTTCTGAACAATCAGGAAGCCTGGGCAACAACCTGAAGGAAAATGAGAAAGCCCCTGCCTGGCTGAGAGGTAAAAATTATCTGGATGTAACCTCGGATTATGTGACGACAACAAAAGTCTATATCACTGTAGATAGCCTAGATGCGGACAAAGGACGCTTCTTGTACCTGGCTGTTTTCAATAGTGGCAATTGGGAAGCCATAGCCTGGAGTAAATTAGATGATGGAAGTACGGAATTCCTGAATATTGGTGTGGATTTAATATATCTTCCGGTATATTATATCAATGGAGAGATTGAACCTGCTGGAGAGGTTTTTTTGCTAGCCAGCAATGGCGATAAGGAAGAATTTCGGGCATCCGAAGATCTGCAGCAAATGGAAGTGAGATCAACAACGCAGATGAAGATCAGCAATTTAACCGGTGACAACGACATCACAAATCTAAAGCCTGGTATTGAATATGAGCTTTTCTACTGGAATAAAGACTGGCAGCAGGCAGACAGTAAAGTTTTTGAGCAGCACATGCTTACTTTTGATAATGTTCCTGTGAATGGTCTCTACTGGTTGCGGGAAAAGGATGCGGATAAGGAAGAGCGGATTTTCATCTACCATGAAGGGATGCAGGTCTGGTATTAAGGAATGCAAATGGATGATATAGGAAAATATTATAAACGGTTTAAATTTGGAGAAGATAATTTTCACCGGTTAATGAAACGGCGGGTAAGGACCATATTACTGGTTTCATCGTTTTATGATGCCTTTATATTTGAACAGGACGGCAGATTAAGCGAGCAGATATTTGGGGAATACCGTCAATTGAACCTGAGCACAGCTCCGCGCATCATTTCCGTACCTTCCGGGGATGAAGCACTGCGAATTCTCGATCAGTATAATTTTGACCTGGTGATCACGATGCTGCGTATAGGCACCATGACGCCCTTTGAATTTGCCAGGAAGATCAAGGAATACAATACTGATATCCCTGTGCTGATGCTTTTGAATGTAAAAAATGATATTAATCTGATAGACAAGAACTCTGCTGAAATGAAGTATATTGATGATGTGTTTTCCTGGAACGGAGACAGCACGCTTCTCCTGGCAATGGTAAAACAGGTAGAAGATAAATGGAATGTGGCTGATGATACGGAAAATTGCCTGGTTCGCGTGATTATTCTGGTGGAGGACTCAATCGAGTATTATTCCAAATTCCTGCCGGTATTTTATCAGGAAGTGATGAAACAGACGCAGAGATTGATAAATACGGAACTGGATGACATCAATAAACGCCTGCAGGCAAGAGCCAGACCCAAAGTGTTGTTGTGTCATGATTATGAAAGTGCCGTCGAGTATTTTGATAAATATGAAGAATTCGTGATCGGTGTGATCTCAGATGTAAAATTTCCCCAGGCGAACGAATTAAACCAGAAAGCTGGCATTAACTTTATCAGATATATAAAAAACTATAACAGAACAATCCCGGTATTATTAAATTCCTCTGAATCAGATAACAGGCAGCAGGTTTCCGAACTTGGAGTACAATTTCTTAATAAAAACTCCAAGAACTACCTGGAGCATATCCGGCGATTTATCATGAAGAACCTGGGATTTGGCACTTTTGTGTTTCGAAATGAAAATGGTGAAGAATTTGGCAGAGCAGATAATATCACCAGGTTTGAAGAGCTTTTACAGGAAATCCCGGATGAATCTCTGCTCTTTCACAGCCGTCACAATCATTTCTCCGGCTGGCTGGCAGCACATGGCGAATTTCTGGTTGCGAAGCAAATCCGGCACTGGAAAATAGAAGATTTTGATACCTTGCCTGAAATTCGAGAATTTCTGATAAACGCCTTTCATGAAGTGAAATTGATCAGGTTACGCGGAAAAATGTTGAGTTTTGATCCTCAGTACCTTGATTTGGATGAAGTGGTTATCAGGCTTGCAGATGGCTCACTGGGTGGAAAGGGCAGGGGATTGGCGTTTTTAAATGCTTTGATGGTTTCCATGGATTGGGAAAAGGAATATTCTATGATGAAAGTGCGGATACCTCGCACATTTATTATCGGCACGAATGAATTTGATGATTTCTGTGCCAGATACTGCCTGGAAGAAAATTCTGTGGAAGCAAATGATCAGGAGATACAAAGCCTTTTTTTGGAAAACGAACTATCAAGGGAACTGCAAATCAAACTCCGCCAGTTACTGAAACGGATTGATTATCCCGTGGCAGTGAGATCTTCAGGGCTGCTGGAAGATTCGCAGAGCCTGCCTTTTGCGGGAGTTTATGAAACCTATATGCTTCCTAATAATCATCCGGACATAGAAGTTCGTCTGCAGCAACTCAGCATGGCGATCAGGTTAATCTATGCCTCGATCTTTAAGCAAAATGCCCGGAACTACATAGAAGGTTTTCATTCCAAGATAGAAGAAGAGAAAATGGCGGTTATCATCCAGCAAGTCGCTGGTTCTCAACATGGAACATATTTTTATCCCCAGGTTTCAGGTGTAGCTCAATCATATAATTATTATCCTGTCTATCAGATGCAGCATGAAGACGGGATCGCCAGCATCGTGGTGGGAATGGGAAAAGCTGTAGTGGACGGATTAAAGACCTATAAATTTTCTCCTGCTTATCCGAAGATGAATATACTGAATCCGGAGGAACAGATAGCCGAAGCTCAGCATGAATTTTATGCCATTGACCTTTCTCTAACGGAATTTGATCTGACCAGGGGAGAATTGACAACTTACAAACAATTAACAGTGAAGGAAGCAGAGAATCATAGCTGTTTGAAATATGTTACATCGTATTGGGACGCATATCAGCAGAAATATGTTGATGGAATATACAACAAAGGCACCCGTGTTATCACATTTGCCAATCTGCTCAAATATGGTGATTCTCCGTTTTCAGAGATTTTGAAAAAAACTCTGGAAATTGGCGCTGCAGCCGTAGGCGTACCCGTAGAAATTGAATTTGCTCTTGATCTTAGTGGACTGGAAAACGATGAACAAGCTATTCTATATATTCTGCAGATACGTCCGATGAGCGTTAATCAAAATCCTTTCAACTTAAATAAAAATAACATTGATCTTGGACAAGCCTGGCTCTACAGTGAAAAAGCTATGGGTAATGGAAAATATGAATTCGATGATATAATTGTTGTTGACCCTGAGCAGTTTGTTTCCACAAAAACTCTGGAGATGGTGACGGAAATTGAGCAATACAATAATAAATTCCGTTCTGAAAACAGACATTATATACTGATCGGACCGGGGCGTTGGGGAACCAGTGACCGATTTCTGGGAATTCCGGTTAAATGGAATCAGATTAATTATGCGAGGATAATTATCGAGACGGCAATGGAAAATTTTCAGATAGATTTTTCACAGGGAACTCATTTCTTTCATAATCTGATTGCCCAGAATGCCGGATACATCTATACAGATAAAGACGCAAAACTGGATTGGAAATGGTTAAAATCGGCGCCGGTTATTGAACGGGGTAAATATACAATTCATATTAGAACCAATCACGTTTTCCGGGCGGAACTAAGCGGAGCATCCGGGCTGGCAGTTATATACCGATAAAGTTGTGATAGGTTTAACAGAGTCAGGTTTTTTAATAGTAAGCCTGCAAAAATATTTCAATTGACAATTTTATGAGTAAAAAGCAGTAATGATACGAAATGAGGTAAATGAAATTATAGTGTGTTAATGTCGTAAAAAAAGGGAAAGAAAGAAGATTAAAATTAATCAGGAGAAAAAAGATGAAGAAACTTTTAGTATTATTTATCGTATTGATACTTAGCGTATCAGCGTTTGCCGTCTGGGAAGTCGGAGGCGTCGTTGGGCAGGATTATAACTGGACAGACAGTAACGGAGAAAATCACTCTATCTATGAGTTAACAGAATCCGGCAGAGTCGTCTTGATGTTCTGGGGAACTACTGGCTGACCAAGCTGCACTGCGGCGGCGCCGCAATTAGCTAACTGGTATGCAGGACAAGATCCGAACGAAGTTTATGTAATTTGTCAAACAAACTGGGGTAATGGACTAGCTTATTCAGCAACAATTAATAACTTTTATTGGGATTTCGGAAATGGGTATGTACCGTTTTTTGCTGTAGTCGGAGCATATAATGTGCTTTTTTATGGAAACAACACCTATACTGCAGCAATTGCTTCTGTTCCTGGTGCAATAACCTCATTTGACAATATGGGAGTCGTTGGTCCCGTTGATGATCAGGTAATTTTTTATAATGATGAAGTCACTGTTGATGTCACAGATATCTTCGCCAGCCCCAATGGCGATGTAACAGTCACACTGGAAGATAATACAAATCCGAATATTGCCGAAGCTTCTTTAAGTGGTAATATTTTAACGATCACAGCCTTGACAACTATGGGTCAAACAATGATCACACTGATGGGTGATGATGGCGTGATGACAGCTACAGATGAATTTTATGTTACTGTTTTAAACCCAAATCCAAATTCCGAAACACTGGAATTTGCTATTGAAGATACACCAACTCAGCAAAATTACCCAAATAACCCTAATCCTTACGATAATACCTGGACGGATTTCGGCTGGACAAGTATCAATATTGAAGAAGACATGGCTATCATCAGCATGCACATCACGGGTGATCTATTTAGTGATGATTATCCTTCTGAAGGTTCTTTGAGTATGACTTCTCCAGGTGGTACTACTATACTGGTAACCAATGGATTTACCACCGGAACAACACAGGTAGATTTTGAAGTACTTGATTTTATCACTCAATCCTGTATGGGTGAATGGATAATATATTTTGAAGACAGCTATGGAGACGGAGGTCATGCCTTATATAACGGTACTTTTATAGTAGAAGTCGCCGGAAGCAGTTCCTCGGCTGTGGCACCTACAAATCTGGAAGCTGATGTAGTTGATAATGATGTTCATCTTACCTGGGAATACAGCAGTGGTAATGAACCTGTTATATTAGCCTGGGATAGCGGAATTAATGATGACAGCATTGGATTGACCAATGGAGGCAACTTTGCCGTAGCCAGTCGCTGGACTCCTACTGAACTTGTTAATTACCATACTATGCCGATCACAATGATAAGCCTGTTCCCCAGAGGAGCAACCACTACCTATACCCTTAAAGTCTGGACTGGAGCAAATGCAGCCACTGAAGTACTTTCGCAGCCTCTAACCGGTCTAGTAATTGATTCGTGGAATGAAATAGTGCTGGATACTCCAGTAATTATTGACGCTACTGATGAATTATGGTTTGGTTATGACTGTGCTAATCAGCCAGCCCTCGAATATCCTGCCGGTTGTGATGCCGGACCAGCAATAGCCGGATATGGAGATATGATCAGTATGAGTGGTGGAGCCTGGGCAACTCTTAGTGGATATGGATTGAACTATAACTGGAACCTGCAGGCTACTGCCAATGGTCGGGCGATGGAACGCCACACTATACCGGAAGCAATTGAAGTAGTTCAATTACATAACGAACTCTTCAGCAAGGGTAATCTGGGCAGTTCTGCTATCCGTGACCGTTTACTCCTTGGTTTCAAGGTCTATCGTGATGAAACAGAAATTGCTTATCTGGAAGATACCGAAGCACGAGAATATGATGATATGGATATCACAGATGGTACCTATGAATTTTATGTGACTGCAATGTATGATACCACAGAATCCGACCCTTCCAATTCAGTGGAAGTCACCATAGACACTCAGATGATTATTGATCCCCCCGGTGGGCTTACTGTTACTGGAAACGGTTTTGTTTCCTGGATACCTCCTGGAAATATACTGCTGGTTGACGACGATGGCAGCATTGATCTTGATTTCACCGATACAGTTCCGTATTATGAAATTATCCTTGATGCCAGTGGATACGATTATGAAGTTTATGAGATAACTACTTCAGGAAGTAATGGACCTGATGCAGATTATATGGCGGATTACAGCATTGTGATCTGGGAATGCGGAGAACAATGGGCAAGCAACCGTTCATTAACAGCTACTGATGAAGCCGAATTAGGTGATTATCTTGATAACGACGGTTATCTGGTTCTTTGTGCTCATGATTATCTCTGGGACCGTTATCCTAATGCCGGTGTGTTTAACGCTGGTCAATTCCCCTATGATCATCTGGGAG
>CAZAHZ010000119.1:0-10209 GCA_964485055.1 uncultured Candidatus Cloacimonadota bacterium | reverse complement strand
AACTTGAAAACTTGACTTCTTGAAAACGAAAAAGCGACTGAACGATTTACTTGATTCCGATTCCATTCAAAATTCAAAATTCAAAATTCAAAATTTTGTGGGAAGATACTCTTCGTTTATTAAATCATGGATTAGATGGCTGGAATTTAAAAAGAAGATTGTTCCGATTATTACAAATAATGAGATCACAACTATTTATACAGTTTGGCTGGCAGGTATCTGGTTGATCCCATTGAAATCTAAACTCAAGTTAAAATTGATCCATAGCTTTAATGATAGTGGTTTTAGCAGTATATCTAAAAACATCATCGATTTTTATAAATCTGAATACTGGATAATAAAGAAAGCAGATCAAGTTGATTGTTTATCACAGAGACTAAAAACAGGATTGATAAAAAGAATAAAAGGATTACAAGATAATAAATTGACAGTCTCTCCGTGCAGTTTTATTGATTATTCAAATCTATATGCTGAAGATAAAGAAAACGTGATAACTTTTTGCGGAAGACTTGAGAAAATAAAAAATCCTCTATTATTTCTTGAAGCTGTTAACCTCATCAAAGATATCCTTTGTCAAAACTGGGAAGTAGTTATTATAGGAACAGGATCATTGGAAGAAGAAATGCAATCCTATATAAGAGAGCAGAAATTACAATGTGTTAAAAGGCTCGGATATATTCCAGACCCTCAGAAGTATTTGAGGAAATCCAAAATATTTATCTCTATTCAACAGGAAGATAATTATCCCAGTCAATCCTTGATGGAAGCTATGGCTTGCGAAAATGCCATTATTGCCAGTAATGTAGGGGAAACCAAATTATTGATTGATGATAAATGCGGAAAACTGGTCCTATTGAACGCTATGGAGATTAGTGATTGTATATGTGATTTAATATCAAATACTGAATTACTTGCTGAATATGGGAAAAATGCTCGGATCAAAGTTTTAGAAAACCATACAATAGAAAAGTATGCTGCTTACATAAGGCAGATCATGCAATGAAAGTAACTCGTATAGCAATATTATTAGTTTTATATAATGACAAAAGGCATATTCCACGTTTAGTAAATTCTTTAGTTAAACAAAGCTGTCACGACTTTCAGGTTTGGGCTCTTGATAATAATTCTTCTGATAACAGTGCCGAGGTACTTAAGGAATTATATCCTTCCGCAGTAGTAATTCGATCAGAAGTAAATTCAGGCTATGCAGGGGGAAATGAGCTTTTACTAAATTCTATATTGAAATCAGATCATTCTGATTATATTTGTGTTCTCAATACAGATATTGAATTAAGTGGAAACTTTATAGAATTTTGCCTGAATTACCTTGATGAGCATCAGGATTGTTCTGGTTTTGCCCCGTTAGTTTATTACGGAATGGAAAATCAGCCTACAGAAAAAATTCAATGCCTGGGCATTAATACAAATTTCAATAAGGCGGTTGCTACATTAAATATACCAAATGACTTATCTGAGAGCGAGAAAATTGTGGATGGGTTACCCGGTTGTTCTTTTGTTTTCCGGACTAAGGATATTCCTGATCAAAAACTATTTAATTCGGAAGGATTCATGTATGGAGAGGAACTTGACCTGGCTTACCGTTGTCATCTGCATGGTCTCAAGTTAATTGCCAGTTCTAATACATGGGTATGGCATTATCATGATTTTAGTTCCAGAAATAAAATAGGCTATAGATTTCAATATTATTACATGATGAGGAATCGGATGCTCTTTTTTCGCAGATATGCATTGATATTCAATTTATTCCAATTCGTTATAAAAGAGTTATGTCTCTTCCCATTCAGGTTTCGCTGGCTTAACAGGCTGGCAGGATCTAAACTGGTTTATTATTATTATCTTGGGATCTGGGATGGATTGTTGGGGAAAAAGGGGAGAGGAAAGCGACTAAGCGACAAAGCGACTGCGCGAGGGAGCGAGGGGAAGACTTCACGAAAACACGAAAGCATGAAAGCATGAAAGCGAGAAGACACGAAAATTATAAAGCCGTGATTCGAAACTCGAAACTCGGGATTCGATTACATTTTTATTACCACCGAGATCACAGAGATCACAGAGAACACTAAGAGAATGAAGACCAGAAAACATGACTACAGGACTGCACGACTCGTAACTCGGGACTCGAGACTCGTGATCCGTAACTCGAGACTCGTGATTCGCAGCAAAAATAAAGGAATATAATGAGAATACTTGTTACTGGTGCAAAAGGTCAGTTGGGATTGGCTATAAAATCATTATCGGGAAACTACAATCATCAATTTGTTTTTACAGATGTTGATGAATTGGATATAGCAAATCGGTTGGTTGTCGATGAGTATTTTTCTAAATTAAAACCAGATATTGTTATTAACTGTGCTGGTTACACTAATGTTGAAAAAGCAGAATCTGAGCAAGAGCTTGCATATAACATAAATTGCAAAGCAGTAAAAAATCTGTCTGACATTTCTGAAAATTATAATGTCAAACTTATCCATATCTCTACTGATTTTATTTTTGATGGAAATCGGAATGTCCCCTATACTGAAGATGATCTGCCATGTCCGGTTAATATTTATGGTTCTTCGAAATATGAAGGTGAAAAAAAGTTGATTAATTCTAAGGCAGTGGGAATTATATTACGTACCAGTTGGCTGTTTTCGGAATATGGACATAATTTCGTGAAAACTATCTACAACCTGGCTCAGGAAAAAACTGAAATAAAAGTTGTTAATGATCAATTTGGTTCTCCTACTTATGCTAAGGATTTAGCGAATATGATTATGAAAGTAATCGAAAGCGATAAATGGAAAAATGGATGTGAAGTGTATCATTTTTGCAATCAGGGAGTAGTATCTTGGTACGATTTAGCTTTAGAGATTGTTAGACAAGGCGATTACGATTGCAAAATCATCCCTGTAATGACTGAAGAATATGGTTCTGGAGTAATTCGTCCTAAGTACTCGGTTTTAGATACTTCGAAGATACGGAAGGAGTATGGAATTGAGATCAAAAGCTGGAAGGAAGCTCTTATTGAATGTATCCAGAAAATCAATATTTCTACCACAGAGAGCACAGAGGACACAGAGAGATAAAACAAAATGCAAATTAATATCGAAGTAAGAAATATTATAGACAATTATCAGCATAAATCGGTGAAATCCGAGATCGAATTCTCTTTCTTCTCACGTCTCACGTCTCACATCTCACGGTTTCATTTTTGAAAAAAATGAAACTCATTTACCTTAACATTGGGCTCAGCTCCGTCTTTGACTCTCAGGTGGGGGAATTGTTGAGAGCTTATGAAAAGATGGGGGAATTCGAGAGTATTATTTTACTTTATGGTTGGAAAAAAAGGTCTGAGATTGAAAGGATTATGGGAAAGTTTAACGATTCAAATATAAAACTGGTATTCTTTAGAGCTTTTCCTAATTATCCCGTTATTTCATGGTTCACTATAAATTCTATGGCGAAGGAATTGAAAAAGATTTCTGGGCTTGATAGTTATATTTTTCATGTGCGCGGAGAGGTTTCTGGATATTATGCTCTTTTGGCTCTGAAGAAAAATCATCTGTTTAAACCAAGAATGCTGGTTGATATTAGGGGAGCATCTATTGAAGAGATTGAAATTTATTCACCATTGCCGGGATTATTAAAAAGATTAAAAATATACTTAAATAAAACAGCATTGAGCTATCTTAAAAGAAAGGAAGTTATAATTTCTGCTGTTTCGCAAGAGTTGAAGAATTATCTAATAAAAAGAGAATTCAAAGATGATATGATTACAGTTAATCACTGCATTGTAGGTGCAGCATTTCATTTTGATCAGGAAAAAAGGAAAATCAAAAGAGACGAATTGGGATTAACTGATGATGATATATGCATTGTGTTTTCTTCCGGTGGTGAAGCAAAATGGCAAAATGAAAAGGTGATAAACGAAATCATCAAGATGAATGAAAAATTTGTAATTCTAAATCTATCAAAAAAAGAGATCAACCATAAAAGAGTGATTAATAAACTTGTTACTTATCAAGAAGTAGCTGATTATCTTTGTGCTGCAGATTATGGTTTATTGATAAGAGATAATAACATAGTCAATCAGGTTGCTTGCCCTGTTAAATTGGTGGAATATATTTCTTGTGGCTTATCGATTATTCATAATGCATCCGTTAAGATAATGGATGATTATCAAATTTTAATAGATTCGAGTTTCGATTTGAATAGCGTATTAAAAGTCAATTGTGTTTATCCGGGATTAATTCGGGTAGCTAAGAGCAAAGCCGCGAGTAGCTTATTTGAAATTGAGATGATCTCTGGAAATTATTTAAAAATATTTCAGGAAATTATAGAAAGATATGGGTATTTAGAACATGGGGAAAGAAATAATATTAAGCTCAAGGGGTGAGAGTGCATTTTTAAGATGCAAAATATCCCAAAGGAAAATATGTGTGGAATAGCAGGCATTATTCGTTTTGATGGAGCTTTACCTCGTTTAGATCAACTCACAAATATGATGGAGAAGATTCGTCACAGAGGTCCGGATGATCAAGGTACTTTTATAGAAAATCAAGTTGCACTAGGGCACTTACGGTTGAGTATTCTGGATCTCACTTCTGCGGGGCATCAACCTATGTTTTCAAATGATGGTCGCTTTGTTTTAGTTTACAATGGAGAAATTTATAATTATCAGGAATTAAAGATCGAACTTAGCAGTCAGTATCAGTTCAGAACAAACACGGATAGTGAAGTAATATTTGCTGCATATTTACTTTGGGGTAAGGAGTGTTTGCATCGGTTTAATGGCATGTGGGCTTTTTGCTTATATGACCGAGTAAAAAGGGAAGTTTTTATTGCCAGGGATCGCTTTGGTATTAAACCGCTTTATTACTACAACTCGGATAAGTGCTTTGTTTTTTCATCAGAAATACCTGCTGTTTTAGCAAGTGGTGAGATAAATGTAACAATTAATAATCAGGCAGTATTTGATTATTTAGTTTTTAATCGCACAGATCAGACAACTGCTACTTTTTACGATGGTATTAATCGCCTTGAGCATGGTTCTTGTATAACCGTTACAGATAATGGCATTAAAGAAGAAAAATGGTACAATCTTAAAGAACATATTGGTAATCCATTCAAATCAGCGGAAGAATATCGAGACATGTTTCAAGATGCTATCAAGCTGAGACTTCGCAGTGACGTTCCTGTTGGGGTTTGCCTCTCTGGAGGATTGGACTCTTCCAGTATTGTGTCTGTAATTAGCAGACAATTCGGGTTATCCCAGGTTCATACATTTTCTGCAGTTTATGGTGAGGGTAACCATGCTGATGAATCCAGCTTTATTAAGCAATTATCGCCATTTTTAATGAATATGCATTATATTAAGCCAGATGCACTTTCTCTTTTTTCCCATAAAGAAATATTCGCTAAAGCTATGGGTGAACCAATTCCTTCTACTACACCATTTGCTCAATTTAAGGTCATGGAGTTAGCAAGCAAACACGTTACTGTTACTCTTGATGGACAGGGTGCCGATGAAGAGCTGGCAGGATATCATTATTTTTTTGGTTTTTATTATAAAGAGCTACTAAATTTAATGAAAATAGGATTGTTATTAAAGGAAATCTGGGCTTATTACGACAATCATCGTTCTCTGTATGGATTAAAATCATTCATATTTACCCTTTTACCAGAAAAGTTTAAAACAATTGGTAGGGTATTGGAAAAAGGTTATGTTGGAAAAGAGTTTGCGCATGCTTATGCAAATAGTAATCGAGTTAGTGAAAATATTTACGGATCAAAGAATCTCAATGAATCATTGTATGATCATTTTGAGCATAAACTGGAACATTTACTCAAATGGGAAGACAGAAATTCTATGAATTTCTCTCTCGAAGGTCGGGTACCTTTTCTGGATTACCGTTTAGTTCAAAGCAGTTTAGCTCTTCCATCAAATCTTTTAATTAAAAACGGAATGACAAAATATATTCTTCGACAGGCGATGAAAGGTATTCTGCCAGAAAAAATAAGAATAAGACGTGATAAAATGGGCTATACAACACCAGAAGATGACTGGCTCCGCACAAAAATATTCAAGGATTATACAATTAGTATTTTGAATGATGCTGTTCTTCCACAAAGTGGTTATCTTGATATAAATAAAGCAAAGAAAATGTATCAAGCTCATCTGGAAAAAAAAATAAATTGCAGTCGAGATATCTGGAAATGGATAAATCTGTATATATGGCTGAATAATATTGCTAATAACGATCAGAAGTTATGAATTAGCAAGAAGAATGAATTATAATCAATGAAATTATTAATAGTCTGTAGTGGAAATTATTCTCAGATAAGTCCTTTTATTAAAGAGCAAGCTGAGGCAATAGAAAAAAGAGGCGTCGAAATCGATTATTTCTTAATAAAGGGAAAAGGATTAATTGGATACTTAAAAAATCTATCATCTTTAAAGAAGACGATCAGAGAATTCCTCCCAGAAATTATTCATGCTCATTACGGTCTATCAGGATTACTTGCCTGCTTGCAGAGAAAAGTACCCGTTGTGATTACTTTTCATGGCTGCGACATAAATCGTATAAAACTAAGAGCACTTTCTTATCTCGCATCTTGTTTATCGAGGAAAAATATTTTTGTCTCAGAAAATCTATTAAAAAGGTTAGGTCTGAAAAAAAACAATAAGAATTTTGTGATACCTTGTGGAGTAAATCATAAATTATTTTTTCCGACACCAAAGGAGAATGCTCGAAAGAAATTAGGATTAGAGATAACAAAAAAATATATTCTCTTTTCTTCTGGGTTTGACAATAAAATTAAAAATTATCAGTTTTGCTATCAAACACTGGTGAAATTAAATAATAATGTGGAATTAATTGAGTTAAGCAATAGAACCAGAAATGAAGTTTATTTTTTGATGTATGCTTGTGACCTTTTAATGATGACTTCTTTTTCCGAAGGTTCACCCCAGGTTATTAAAGAAGCTTTAATCAGCGGTCTCCCAATAATTTCTACTAATGTAGGCGATGTAAAATTTATGATAGATGATGTAGAAGGATGCTATATTATAGGAACTAGTGTTAAAGATTTTGCTGATAGAATATTGCAGATGATAAAGCTTGATAAAAAGACAGAAGGTAGAGAGAGAATAATAGCTTCAGGATTAGATTCAGAAAGTATAGCAAAGAAAATAATTGAGGTTTATAGTTTAGTTTAGTAAGATAGATACAATGAAAATTCTCATAGATTTAAACCACCCAGCTCATGTGCATTATTTTAGAAACTTTATTCAAATAATGCAAAACAAAGGGCATAAAATTTATGTCGTAAGCAGAGATATGGAGATAATGAAGCAACTTTTGGATTTTTACAATATCAAATATTTCCTTCGAAATAAAAGACCTTCAGCAATAATTGGCAAGTTTATTTATGTAATTTCTGCAGTTATTTTTATTTATCGAATTTCTATAAGATTAAAACCAGATATTTTTTTAGGGTTTGCTTCATTTTCTACGGCATTGACTTCTTTTTTAATGAAAAAGATAAGTATTACAATTGATGATACAGATCATAATGCAATAAACCATTTACTCTATAAAAGATTTACTGATGTGTTATGTACGCCATCATGTTTTAAAAAGAAAATTTTAAAAAATCAAATTTTCTTTAGTGGATATATGGAACTAAGTTACTTGAAATCAAAATATTTTAAACCTGATCCTAATATACTAAATCAAATGGGAATTCAATCACAGGGAAAATATATAATTCTAAGATTTATTTCCTGGGATGCCAGTCATGACAGGGGAAAGGTTGGATTAAATGATGAATTTAAGTGGATACTTATACGAGAATTATCTAACCATGCAAAAGTTTTTATTTCATCTGAATACGAATTATCAGGTGAATTTGATATATACCGTCTTTTAATATCCGCAGAACAAATGCATGATGCATTATATTATTCAAGTCTCGTTATTAGCGAAGGCGCAACAATAGCATCTGAATGTGCCTGTCTTGGTGTTCCAGTAATTTATGTTAGTAGTTTACAGGTTTGTAATTGTCAGGAACAGGAAAAGGATTACAGCCTGGTATATAATTTCTGTAATCAAGATGGAGTATTAGAGAAAGCTAAGGAAATTTTACTTGATTCGGAGATGAAATCAAAAAATATAATACAAAGAGATAAGATGTTGGATGATAAAATTGATGTTACAGATTTTTTTGTTTGGCTTATCGATAAATATCCTGAAAGTCTTAAAATAATGATAGACAATCCAGATTACCAATATCATTTTAAATAACTTAATTGGCGAATAACCTCTGACAATAGAGCTATTACTTAATCTGAACAAAAAGCAACGACGAAAATAAATAAAAATATTAATATACGAAATAAAATATAAACATGTCCATGATTGACTTTGTTAAAAATAATAAGATAAGGATAACTATTGGAAATGTTAAAAAAATCCAATAAAATAAAACATGGTGTTAATATGAAAGAAAAAAAAGATATTCCATATTTTCAGATCAAAGATAAGCTTTCCGAGCAAATAATAAATTCAAGCCAGCGCAGGAATACATCTCCGCTAAAATTTATTATAAAAAAGATAAAGAATTATATTTTAGGAATGTTAGCGTATAATTGCCCCATAAACTCATGGAGACTCAGAATGCACAGATGGAGAGGAGTGCATATAGGGAACAATGTATTTATAGGATTAAGATGTACTTTGGATCATTCTTATCCAGAATATATTTATATTGAAGACAATGCAGGTTTAAATGGTGATGTATATTTACTTACGCATACTAACCCCAATGAAAAATATAGTGGTGTTTTTAAAGCGGAAGTAGCCCCAATAGTGATCTCTGAAAATGCCTGGGTATGTATCAGAGCTACTATTTTACCTGGTGTTAGAATTGGTAAAAATGCAGTTGTCACTGCAGGAACAGTAGTAAATAAAGATGTACCGGATAATACCATTGAGACTATGGGGAAAAATAGAAGGATTAAATATGAACTCATCAAGAATATGCCTGATAACCAATGATGTAGAGACTACTTCCCTCTGGAATCATTGTTTAAGTGATAAAACTGGAGAAATCGTTTTAAAAGAAGGCATGCCCCGATTATTAAGTTTATATAAAGATTTTAACATTAAGGCTACTTTTTTTTTTACAGGTTATATTGCCAAGAAATTTCCCGAAATCGTAAGAATGGTTATACCGGAGGGTCATGAAGTTGGATGTCATGGTTATTCCCATCACTATAATCAAGCTTTTGATTGTTTAACATATGAGGAACAACTAAATATCTTGATCAAATCGAAGAAAATTTTGGAAGACATTTCAGGGCAGGAAGTGATTTCTTTTAGAGCACCAGCTTTAAGAATTAATGAATATACTCCTAAAGCTCTTATAATGTCAGGATTTTTAATCGATAGTTCTGTTGCTTCCCAGAGAGGAGATATGTTTTTTTCTCTTGGTTCTAAGAGGAAACTTGATTGGTTAAGTGCACCACGACTACCTTATCTTACTTCAACAGAAAATCTATGTAAAAGAGGGCAAAGCCCAATTTTTGAGATACCTATATCTGCATTTTTATTTCCTTATATTGGAACTATTTTGAGAATAGCTCCTGCTGTGACTTGTTGCTTAAGGGAATTGTTGCATATTGAGAATTGTATGACAGGAAAACCCTTAGTATTCTTGATTCATCCAAATGAAATCATCCATGAAGATATAATAATGAGTAAAATTGATAGAAGATCTAAAAATATACTTCATTATTTACTAAGTGATATTCTACGTTATAAAATTAAATTACGAAATCTTGGGGAGAAGGCAATTCTTCTATATGAACAAGAATTATCGAATCTGTCCAGGAAGAAATATAAATTTATTACTTGCAAAGAATATTACGAAATAAAAATAGGAAATTAAGAAATTCATAAAGAAAAATGACTATCCGAATGTCTCCGTAAAACTTGACAATAATATTACAAAGGGGAAATTTGCTATAAAATATTTAAGGGAGGGTTATAAGTGAAACATTATGAACAGATTAGTTTCTTTGAATTTCAGAAGCAATATTCAACTGAAGACGCTTGCAGAGAGAAATTATTCAAAATGAGATGGCCTGGAGGTTTTATTTGTCCACATTGTGGTAATACTACATATTATTACCACAGTGTGAGA
>CAZAHZ010000118.1:0-10251 GCA_964485055.1 uncultured Candidatus Cloacimonadota bacterium | reverse complement strand
ATTTCGGGTAAGACTTTTGGAATCCGACTTCGGTTGTGAGCCTATAAGGTCGCTCAAAAGCCTTGCCCTGAGTACAGTTCAAAGCTCTTGGCTTAGTTATGTTGCTGATACTATTCCGGAAATTCTTTCCTGATTTTCTCAATCACTTCCTCAGCCGTTTTAGCGCTGAATTTCTCATAACTTTTATGAACTTTGATTATCTCGCTTAACGCCTCTGTGACAAGTTTCTCATTATTCCATGTTTTCAAATCAGTTAAAACCGTTTCCAGGCAATTATCCTTGTAGCTGATTTGTCATAGAACGTGGACGATCATATTACGTGGTCGCTTTTCATTTTCAAACTGTAATTCTTTTCTATCAGTTTGAGAGAGTTCATAAAATTTCATTTGTCTTTCTTTGTCATTTCCCAAAACTCTGATTTTTCAATAAATTTCAATTTTGATATCCATTTATCCCAATCCAGCAGTTTTTTCTGGAACTCAGCTTCACTCACATCAAAATCCGGCAGGTCATCAGTAGCTCTGCGATTGTTAAAGAACAGGTTATTTTCCAGCACAAATTCCGTGGGAACAGAATGTAGAGCCAGGGCACATTGGTAACCATAATAATCAGGAGAGTCATAATAGGGATTTTGAGCAGTTTGCATTATAATATTATCTGTAAAACAGCCAGGATTTTCCGCTGTTGAGGATGTTATAGAGGCACCCATAGCACCAGTATTATAAATTATATTATTCTGAAAAGTACCTTGCGGTTTGCCTTTACCGGCATCCCAAAGCGATAGACCCCAAGTGTACATATCTTCGATGATATTGTTTTGCACGACGCCTGATGCATCTACAAAAAGCCCAATACCTTTCCAGTAACGGGCAATGTAATTATCAATAACTCTAGCTTTAGCATTCCAGGTGACGCCAATAGCCACACCGCGACCGTCTTCAATAATATTTCCTTCGATATAAGCTTCCGCATCCCGGTATAGGGCTATACCGTCCCATGAATTACTGATAATCTGGTTATTGACAATCTCCATATAAGAATTTTCACGTCCACAAATCCCCATAATACCAGAGATGTGCTTAGCTATCATCAAAGAATCGCCCAGGTTACCGGTGATCAGGTTATTTTTCAGGAAAGCTCTACTGTTTTTCACCACAACCGCAGCATCTGATGCCATTCCCGATGTATCACGAATTCCTTCAGTAAGAGTAACATTCTCAAGATAGAACTCCTGGCAGTCCACTACGTAAAGACCATACCCGGAATTTGTATGAATCACTGCTGATTTCTCTTTAGGTCCGATCAATCTAACTTTTTCTCCACTGATCTTCAATCCATAAGTAGCAGGTACCGGAGTATTCACATCTTCGCAATTTCCACAGGTTTCATCAATGAACCGGGTCGGTTGTAAATAATAATCTCCACCTGCCAGAATCACTATTGTATTCTCCTGTGGCTCAGAAAATAGTAGCTGCAATTCAACTGAATTTTTAATATTAAGCTCTTTTCCAGATATTCCTGCCAGGCTATAAATCAACAAATTAATTATTATTATGTTCTTCAGCATAATCTCATATTTCCTTTTCAACTTTTTTAAATTTTAAGATTTATAAATTCAACATGTCTGTCAAATAATTAACCGTCTAATCTGACATCTCCATGTTTTTTATATCAGCCTGATATTTGTATTGTTATATTACACAAATAGTTATATCGCGACAAAGGGAAGGGGCAGACACATGGGTCTGCCCGTACGGAAGAGGAGATATTTTTAAAATTTCGGGGGGATGCCAGATCTTTTCTTTTTTAGTTGACAATTTCACATGTGAAATCATTTATCTATAGGATTGAATTTTCAGATCTGAAAATTGCTACACAGCAATATGAGAGATAATTTATAAGAGAATGATTTATAGACTATCGGAATATTCGCTGTGATGACTTTACCGGTTATAATATTTAATTAGAAGGAGTAATTAATGAAGCGTAAAGAAGCTGCAAAAGCGTTAGTTGGAACAGCAACTGTTGTTGCTGTCACTGTTGCTTGTCCTCCAGCAGGAATAGCGTTAGGTGTGCTTGGATTTTTAAGAAGTGCAAAGAAATATGCTAATACCGGTAATCCACAAGATGCCGCTGGTATGTTTACAAATTATGGGGGAATATCAAAGCATCGGAAATAGTTTTAGTTAATTGATTAGTATTTTTTCATTTTAATTATGCAGATGTTATTTGTTTTTTTTGCCTTAAGGTACGGTAAAACTATTAACGACCAAAAATATGTTTAAACCATTGGCTTATGAATAAACACTTAGTTCTAATTGTGCTTCTCAGCAGCCTTGCTATGCAATTGTGCCTGGCTGATATAACGTCCAGTCATGTTGTTGAATGGGCTATTGATCACCCTGACAGCTTAGTCTCTATCATTCATCCCGCTTACCAGAATTACTGTAACCGCCTCGCAACCTGTTATTCAGCGTATCCTCACAAATCACTTATCGGATATGGATTTTCGCAGGATGAACAAAACGCAATTTCCCAATCTCGCTCAGCTCTAACTATAACCGAAACCAAATTTGGAGATGCCACGCTCATCACTTTACATCTTCCTGATATTTTTCGTCCCGTGCATTTTGCCTTTCAGGACGGCATGCTGATCAGTCCCTATCAATTACAGGCTCAGGATTGGAAAGTGCATCAGGGAAATTTCATTGAATATTGGGTTCAGGACGAAAGCACTTTTCAGCAGCAGCAACTTGTCATTCTTGATGCTTATTGTGCCTATATAGCAGAACTGCTTTCTATTTCACCTCGGCGTCTTGCTTTATTGAAGCAGGAGAAAATCCGTTATTACCGCTGCGCTTCCTCTTCAGAAATTGCCCGCATTACCGGTTACCAATGCCGTGGTATGGGGATTTTGGCAGAAGACGCTGTTATTTCTTCTTTTCCCTGTCATTTTCATGAGATCAGTCATATCATGATTAATTTTGCATTGCGAGATATACCCTTATATACTCACCCGTTTTTACAGGAAGGCTTTGCCGTTGCCACTGGGGGTCGCGGCGGTAAATCAGCTAATGTGCTTTTTGACATCGCTACTTTTTTATATAAAGAGGGTTTTTGCGATCCGCTCGAATTGCAGGATGCTAATTTACTTAATGCTCAGGATGCCAGTATCACATATCCCGCTGCCGGTTTATACAACAGATTCTTACTTACTGTAATGAATGCCGAAGATTATCTGGCATTATACCGTTCTTACAGCAATGATACCGGCATATTCGGTGCTATTTCTGCAAACGATTTACCTCCTCAATCACATTGGACAGCATTTCTACAAAGTGCAGATTTCAGTAGTATTTTTAATGCACTCCCACCCGAAGAGTTTGCCCTGCTTCACCAATCTTCAAAAATTACAATTCGTGAAAGCGAGCACTATTACGAGATCGTTACCTCAGATTCAACCTGCTTCAATTATACTGCTTCAGGCATCGAGCTTGATGAAAAGGGACGCTTTTGCATTATTCTGCAAAACGGCGAAGTAAACATCCTGGATACTTTGACTTCAACTCTTGCAGCAAACTATGCAGAGGGATTATCATCCGCAGCCATGTCCCTGCAAATCCAAAAATACAACACAGTTTTCTATCTTAAAAAAGAGAACTCAGACTCCTTCAATACCGGTTTCTGAGTTCAGCAATTATGAGCAAAGGTGAAAACTACTTTTAAATGTAAATCAAGCTTCTGATAACTATTCTATCGCACATATATTAGTGTTGAAATCAAAGGTGAAAAGATGGTCATCAAAGATTGATTTCCCTATAATTCCATTTTGATTAATTTTCTTTAACCTGCTGGATTCCTTGAAATTATAGCCGTAACAAATTAGTTCATCTATTTTGATAGTTCCTAATTCAAAGGAATTGATTTTGTATGTTTCATATTCGACAAGATTACTATTAGAATCCATAATAATTAACTCTTCATCATTTTTCAACAAATCCAAATCCAGAAGCTCTTTAAGAGTTTTCTCTATTGCCAGGCTATGTGCTCCAGTGTCAAATACTGCATTTTCGATTATTCTTCCGTTTATTTCAGGACTAAAAAAAATCTTATTTCGGTGAGTTATAAATTGAGTTCCTTGACTTATATTCTTCGATACAAAGCCAAATTCATCAGCACAAAAATTTATTTCTAAATTACATTTTGAGAGCAATTCCATACCTAACACACCATCACAATCCGGAAAGTGTTTTTTCACGGTTTCATCAATTACAAAGCGATGTTGATTAATATGTAGCTGATCAATTAAAATGTTTACAATTTCTCTCACGTCAATTAATTCACTCAACATTCCAGTTTGACCCGCACCTCTCACATGTCCAACCAGTGTACTGTTTTCTATGAAATCTGTAGAAATAATAGAAAATGTGGCACCAGTGTCAAATAACATGGTAGCTGGCTTGTTGCCGATGGATATTATGCAAAAAAAGTGGTCTTTAATTCTTTTTAGCTGGGTCAATATTCCTCTGAATTTTGCTTTTATTCTCTCCCAGACTTATTGGATTTGTTTTATACTGTTTTCTGGCTTTAGCCCAAAGAAATCCTTCCTGACCAGGTTTATAGGATAATTTGCCATCAAAGAAGTGGGCATATATATTCTCTGGTGGTCCTTTTCGTGTTATTCGATAGGATTGGACTTTCAGGTTATTCAGCAGATTTTCTTTAAGGTAGTCCTCGTTAAGTCTTTGTGGTTCAGCAGGTGAAGGCGGTTCTTCCAGATTAAAGCTGCCAATGAACAGACCGCCGGGCTTTAGGACACGTATAATCTCTGAACACATCGTAGAAAAATTATCAACATGATCTAAAGCATTGAGAGTGAACATGAAATCCACAAAATCTGATGGCAGCGGGATAACATTTTCAGTAGATTTCAAATAGATCATGCCATGAGAAATGATATTTGATGTAAACTCATCAGCATAACGGTCTGCCAGTACATCAATCCCAATCAGCAGAGACGCTGAGTTAGCCCAGACTAAGCTGCCGCGGGGTCCACAGCCAAAATCAGCAACGACTTTTCCTTTCAAGAATGTGTCATCAGGTTCTTCTGCCATTGCCAGCATTAATTTCTCATAATGATCATTAGTGAATGCTCCCTTGTCAATTTTAAGCCTGCTCTGCCAGAAAGATAATTCCGCAACATTCTTTTTTATTAAGCGATTTCTTAATGGGTAGAGAATTCTTTTTATTAGCTTAGGAAATTTTGCTTTCAAAGTATTTTTAACGTACATAGAGCATCCTTCTTCAAGTTATTTGCGTACAAAAATTTAATGTACAAACAAAAGCTTTGGATCTTGTTTTGCATAGTCAAGTTATAAATAATATCCGGCAAATAATCTACTTGGCTATTTAACGATGTCATCACTATCAATTTGACAAATAGACTATTATTTTGCTATTGTCCCAGTATGGAAAAGCAGGGGAGATATTATGTCTGATATATCTAAGGTTAAAGTTATTGCCAGTGAATTGGAAACACTTTCCAGTGAGTATTCGCGGTTGAATTGGGTGATGTACACAGTGGGTTATGATTTTGGTTTGCAGAAGGCAAACAGAAAGTTTTTGAAAGTGATGAAGGATAAAGCTAAGTACAAAGTAATTCTTGATCATCTGGAAAAAGACTTAGACCCTATAGATAGACGCCGGGTGGAGATTCTGGCAAGAAAATTCAGAAATTACCATCTTTCTCCTGAACTGAATAAATTAATTGAAAAAATACAAAACAAAAGTACCGCACTGTCGCAGATACTCAACACTTACCGCAACCAACTGAATGGAAGAGAAATATCTTCAGTTGAGCTGTCGCATATTATCAGTGAATCAGAGAATAGTGAGTTACGTAAAAAGGCTTTTCTGACAAGAGTTGGTGTAAATAGACCTTTAGTAGAGGGTGGTTTCATTGAACTGATAGACAGACGCAAGGAATTTGCTCAGTTGTATGGGGCAGACAATTTTGTGAATTATTCACTGGAACAATCTGAGCTTGATCCGGCAATATTTACCTCCTGGTCTGCGGAACTGAAAGAGCAATTGCCTATAATCAAAAAAGTACAAAGTGAATTTGCTGAGAAGTATCTGGATAAAGCTGACTTAATGCCCTGGGATGCTTCATATTTAGCCGGAAAAATAACACCGGAACTTAATAAAGAAGTCAATATGACTGGCTTCTATGAGCCAGTATTCCGACTTTTCAAGAAATTCGGAATAGATATTTCAGGTGATAATACTACCTATGACGTTTTCCCGCGTAAAAATAAATCGGAATGGGGATATAATTTCCCGATCAAAGCTGGAACAGATTCCCGTATTCTGGCAAATGTGCAAAACCGCTATCATGATTTTGGCGTATTACTGCACGAAACAGGTCACGCCATGCACTTTTCCCGCCTGAATACTGATGATGTGTTGCTGAATAAAAGAGTAAGCGGAATTATCTCGGAAGGCATCGCCAATCTCTTTGGTGGATTTCTTACTAATGAAATATTCTTTGCAGAATTCTTTCAGGAAGATTTAGAAACTGCCCGTACAAATTTCGCAGCTATTAAGAAGTGGAAGAAAGTGAATGCCTTAACTGCCATAGAAAATATACTCTTTGACCAGGCTCTATATCTGAACCCTATCAATAATATAGATGACATTCACCAGTTGAAGTGGAAAATGTATTCCGAATTACTGGGTAGAAAGCCTTATGCCGATGAACCAATCTGGGGATACGTGATCCACCATACAACCCATCCCATTTATCTGCACAATTATTTTATGGGTGATGTGACATGTGCCATGCTCAAGCAGATATTCTGTAAGAAATATAGTGTAAATTCCATTCTGGATAAACCGGAAGAATTCGGTAAATTCATGATTGATAAAGTTATCAAGCCATCGGGACGCTACCCGTATGCAGACCTGTTCAAACGCATTAGTGGTGAAGATTTTTCCCTTAAATATCTGAAACTGTAACATTAATATTTTAAATGGAGTTATTATGACAGAATTATTATATCTGAATGATAGTTATTTAGAAGAATTTCAAGCTGAAGTAATCGCAATATCTGCTGATGAAAATGCTGTGGTACTGGATAAAACAGCCTTCTATCCAACAGGAGGTGGACAGCCTTGTGATGTTGGTATCCTTAAATTTAATGGTGTTACAGCAAGAGTGATAAAAGTGAACAAGATTGATGGCTTGATACTGCATTTTATAGAAGGGGATTTGCCGCAGGTGGGGGAGACCGTTATTGGTAAAATTGACTGGGATAGACGCTATAAGTTGATGAGAACTCATACAGCGATGCATGCCCTTAGTGCGATTGCCTGGCGTGATTATCAGGCACAAGTGACTGGTGGTAATATGGAACCGCTTTCCGGGAGACTGGATTTTGAATTTAAAAGCCTTAATGCAGAATTGATTTCTGAAATTGAGAAAAAGGTAAATCTTGAGATCCGGAAAGGTCTGAAAGTAACTTCGGAAATATTGCCACGTGCAGAAGCAGAAAAGATACCTGACCTGATCCGAACAAAAATAAACCTGTTACCCCCATCTTTAACAGAAATCAGAGTAGTAACAATTGCGAGCCTCGATCAACAAGCTGATGGCGGGACACATGTGGCAAACACTTCGGAAATTGGCTCTATCAAAATCACCGACTACAAAAGCAAAGGCAGAATCAACAAAAGGATCAAGATTGCTATAATATAAAAACTTTAGACGATAATCAACAGGGATTTCGTTTATTTCGGTTGTATCCCAGATTTATTTCTAATTTATTGACAGGTTGATACTGAAATATCAGGCTAACATCATGAGAAAGAGATATTTATTATTGGTGATATTACTTGTCTGTTATCTTCTGGCAGTTTCGGAAGGGGCTAGCATCCTTCGTGAAGCAGATTTTTATATAAAGCTGGCAGATGACTATGTACGTTGTGATCTGTGCCCGAATTACTGTGTGCTGAAAGCGGGGGAGACGGGGATCTGCAAGGTTCGGAAGAATATTAAAGGTACTCTTTACAGTCTGGTGTATAATCGTCCGATCTCAATAAATATTGACCCCATTGAGAAAAAGCCTTTATATCATTTTCTTCCTGGCACTCAGGTATTATCTCTGGCAACTGTCGGGTGCAATTTGAATTGCAATTTCTGTCAGAACTGGACAATTTCGCAAAGCTCGCCGGATGAAACTGCTGCTAAAGAAGTCACACCTGAGAATATAATTGAATTAGCCCGTGAATATGATTGTCCGAGTATCGCTTTCACCTACACGGAGCCTACTGTTTTTTATGAGTATATGTATGATATAGCAGTTCTGGCTCATCAGAATGGCTTGAAAACCGTGTGGGTAACCTGTGGCTACATTAATGAAGCTCCGCTCCGAAAGCTGGCAAAGTACATTGATGCTGCTAACATAGACTTGAAGGGATTTACAGAAGATTTTTATCATACTTACACTACCGGTTCACTGCAGCCTGTCTTGAACACGCTGAAGATTGCCAGAGAAGAAGGTATATATTTTGAGATCACGAACCTGGTGATCCCAGATGCCAATGATGATCAAGCTACAATTCACTTGATGTGTGGATGGATAAAATCAAATCTGGGTACAGGTTATCCATTACATTTTTCGAGATTCTTCCCTAACTATAAACTGACAAATCGTCCCCAAACTCCCTATAAGACTCTGAAAGATGCTTATGATATTGCCCTGGATGAAGAATTGAAATATGTCTATGTGGGTAATATCAGTGGGATATCAGAAGATACAATCTGCCCGAATTGTAACCAGAAACTTATCATCCGCTCCGGTTATACTATCAAAGAAAATAACATTGAACACGGAAAGTGCAAATTCTGTGGTGAGGAAATTCCTGGTCTTTTTGCTCCATGAAAGACAGAAATATTCTCCTGATCCTGCTGGGATTCATCTCTATCCTCGCACAGACCATTTTTTTACGGGAAATGTTAATGGAGGTCAATGGTAATGAGATCATATTCAGCGTCTATCTTTCGCTCTGGTTATTTCTGATTGCTTTAGGCAGCTATATTTCCCGATACATAACTAAGTCGAAAAAAGTGGTACCTCTTGTCTTTTCCCTGCTACTCTTTCTTGTACCATTGCAATTCTATCTCATCCGCGTCACAGCTTCTGCATTAACACTGGTTTCAGGGCAAATCATCAATTTACCTGCAATTCTGCTTCTGGGATTATTGATCCTGGCACCGGGTTGTCTTTTATTGGGATTTCTTTTTCCTCACCTGTGCCGGATGCTGAGAAATAAAGAGAGAACAATTCACATTGGCTACATACTGGAATGTATCGGTATGATCACCGGCAGCATTTTATTTGCTGTCTCGGTTCGATTTCTCCCGCAATTCAGTCTGCTCTGCCTGCTCAGCACTGCAGGATATTTTATTCTTTTCATCAGTTTCCGTCAAAAAGTTATTCTGATCCCGCTGCTTATTTTCCTGCTCATACTTCCATTCTCAAATCAGTTGTACAAAAGAAACTATAGCAAGAGATACAATGCCCAGACAATGTTATCATCCCAGGATTCTTTTTATGGCAGGCTGGACATCACGGAAACCCGTGGTCAGAAAAATTACTATTGGAATGGAGTGCTATTTGCCAGTGACCAGGACGAAATGTATGCTCAACAGATGATTAATTTCGTGATGCTGCAACATCCCGAACCTGCGGAAATACTCGTGGTCGGCGGTTTATTGAACGGTTCTATCCCAGAGATACTTAACTATAAAAGTGTGGAAAATATTGATTACCTGGAAATGGACATCAATATCCTGAAGCAGGCAGAAAGTATGGATTTTGTATATTTTATTCAAGCAGACCCAATCCGCTATATTCAGAAAACTCAGAAAAAATACGATCTAATTTTTCTTGATCTGCCTGATCCTTCTTCGCTTTTTCTGAATAGATACTACACACGGGAATTTTTCAATTCATTAACCGGAATTCTGAAAGACAGCCTCAGTGTGGTTGCTATCACTTTGAGCAGTGGTACGAACTATATGACCAACCAGATCATTAATCTCAATTCCACTATCTATCATACCTTTTCATCTGTGTATCCTCATACGATACTTATCCCTTCCATCAAGAATATCTTTATCGGAAGCAAGGGAGATTATATCTCGAATCAAGTGCAGGTTCTCAGCCAGAGATTGCTGATAGATAAACC
>CAZAHZ010000117.1:8799-10265 GCA_964485055.1 uncultured Candidatus Cloacimonadota bacterium | reverse complement strand
TTAGATATTCTGTTTTTGCCTGGCTCACTACCCCTTTTCCTAACTTGATATCAGTCCCTCGCCCTGCCATATTAGTTGCAATCGTCACCGATCCCGGTTCTCCTGCCAGTTTTATTATTTCTGCTTCACTTTCATGAAATTTGGCATTCAATATCTTATGATTGATCTTTTTACGTGCCAGTAATCTGCCTAATTTCTCTGATACTTCCACGGTTATTGTTCCCACCAGTACGGGCTTGCCCAAATTATGCCAGTGTTCTATCTCATCTATTATCGCCTGATATTTCTCATTCTTGGTCAGATAGATCAAATCATCATGGTCTATTCGAGATACAGGTTCATTGGTCGGGATCACCATCACCGGCAATTCATATATTTCAAGAAATTCTCCCTCTTCGGTCACTGCTGTTCCTGTCATGCCTGCCAGTTTATCATACATTCGGAAAAAATTCTGCAGTGTGATCGTGGCAAAAGTCTGCGTAGCCTCTTCAATCACGCAATTCTCTTTTGCCTCCAATGCCTGATGCAAGCCATCCGAAAATCGCCTGCCTGCCATCATTCGCCCCGTAAATTCATCCACGATCATCACTTTGCTGTTCTGCACCACATATTCCACATCTTTATCGAATAGTGTATATGCTCTTAGTAATTGCTTGATATTGTGCAACCTCTCGTTTTTATCAAAATATTCCTCTTGTATCCTCTCCTTGGCTTTCGTCTTTTCCTGAAAACTTAATCCTTCCTGATCATCCACTTCACCAAGTAACTCTTCTAATTGCCGCATTATGAATAGATCAGGATGTTTATGAGACATTACCTCTACGCCCTTATCAGATAATTCCACGCTGTTATGTCGCTCTTCTACAAAATAAAACAGCTCTTCATCAATCAGATTCATTTTCTTCTCGCGCAGATATAATCCTTCGTAATCCTGAAGCTGCTTCTTCAATTCACCCTGCTTCATTAATTTCAAAAATGTCTTATTCTTGGGAGCTGCACGATAGGTTTTTAATAATAAATTTCCGATCTCATCCTCATCTCTACCCGTCTCTTTTTCCAGTTCCTCACGTAATCGCCCCAGAAAACTTTTCACCAATAGTAATTGTTTATCTACCAGTTGCTGGATCAATGGCTTCAACTCAGGAAAAAAATTCTTGCTCTCTGCTACAGGTCCGCTGATGATCAAAGGCGTCCTTGCTTCATCTATCAGCACACTGTCAACTTCATCCACTATCGCATAATACAGATTGCCCTGAACTAAATGCTCTTCCCTGATCGCCATATTGTCCCTTAGATAATCAAAACCAAATTCGCTGTTTGTCCCGTAGGTTATGTCGCATTCATACGCTGCCCGTTTCTCTTCATTATCCAGTCCATTGATATTTATACCCACGGTCATCCCGTGATACTCAAATACCGGCTTCATCCATTCTGCATCTCGGCTTGCCAGATAATCATTAACTGTC
>CAZAHZ010000117.1:0-8789 GCA_964485055.1 uncultured Candidatus Cloacimonadota bacterium | reverse complement strand
ACATCCATGCCCCGTCAACGCATTCAGAAATAACGGCATTGTTGCCACAAGAGTTTTACCCTCTCCTGTCGCCATTTCCGTTATCTTGCCCTCGTGCAACGCTATGCCACCTATTAACTGCACGTCATAAGGCACCATCTCCCACTTCTGAAGATTTCCCCTTACTTCAAATTCCTGACCTACTATGCGACGACACGTATCCTTCACGATCGCAAATACTTCCGGTAAATAATCGCCTAATATCCGCTGACGCTCTTTCTTAATATGCTCCGTCAAAGCATCTATCTGATTTCCTAATCCAACCCGCTCTGTGTCATTTACTGCTACCTGGTATTCCTTCTGGAGATTCTCCAATCTGTCTTCTTTGTCTTGCATCTGATTCCGGATATCTGCCCGAATTTCCTCCACACGCTGGCGAAATGCTTCATCGCTTAATTTAGTTATCCGGGGATATTCCTCGTGTATCAGGTCCAGTTGAGGCTGCACCTGTTTCATTTCCCGTTGATACCTGTCTCCAAATAGTTTTAAAAGTATATTTTTTAACATTCTAACTTCCCGTTATCATTTTCTCTATTTACAGAATGTTTATTTTCCGTGTCAATCACTTTATGTTTATTATTAAAGACATTTGACTGATGTCTATATTTTATTGCCTGGCTCAGATTTATCCAGCCAGTTCTTATAGTCTCGTAAAAATTCCTCTGCCCGTGGTCCTGTCAGATTTAACCGCCAGTAGGAATCACTTCCCTGAACTGCCTGAAAATTCACTTTCAGTACCATTTCTCCTAATTCATCCATCCAGTTACAAAACAGTACCTTGGCAAAGGGGATCACATAATCTTCATCTGAATAATAATTTCTCATTATTTTTCCTCCATCACGGAAACTTCTACCACCCCCTTTCATGTCAATTATTTTCTGCCCGACATTCTAACCAAATACCTCGAATATATCCAAACTACCCCCAATTAATATCACTTCGCTTCACAGTTGAGGTGTCTTATTGGCAATATATGATTTTTAAAGGTTCAAATGAATGGTGTCAGCAGGTATTTTTCACAGTAGATTAAGAATTATAAAAATCGCTGGAATTCTGCCAGGGGATTATACAGATTATAATGAAGAGAACTGAAAACAAGCTGATATTTTTTTTACTAAATTTTCTATATAGTAGTTTAACCTTTTTTCACCAGTAAAAAAAAATCTGTCTGGGGAATTTTTTTTTTTGAAGGAAAACGAAGTAGAAAAAGCAGCTCAATGACTTCTATAGAGGAGTTTCATTAAAATGGATCATTTTCTAACTTTCAATATATCAATTAATTAAAAATTTTTATCTTGACAATATGGAATGAATTTATACTTTTTACACATATTTTAAATGGTTTGAAACTGGGGGGTGTCATGAAGCTGGATTTTATGGATGGCAAGTTGCGAGGTTGCTATAAAATGAAAGTCAATCGAGACAGCCTAACCATTCCCCGAAATCTGATAGACATCATCAACGCTTGTGAAACCCCTGAATGTATAATAACAATAGCACCTCAGTGCCTGCTGGTTTACCCCTTAGGCTCCTGGAAGGAATATGAGATACTACTCCTTAGTCAGGAACCTGAAGATCCATCTGAAGAGACATTATATCAGGAGTTGTTACACGCCCAACAGATGTTTTCATCTAAGCCAACCCTGATAGATACCGGGGGTCGGTTAAAACTCACAGCCAGACATTTTGCCTATCTTAACCAACCTAAAGAAGTGATAATAACAGGTCACGGAGATCATCTGGAAGTGCGCACTGTTGAAGAATTTGATGATAGATTCATCAAATTCACTCAAAGTAAATATTTCGTAGGACCTGAGAAGATACGCAGAAGGTTGAAGGTAGAACATGATGAATAACTATCACGTTGCGGTCCTTCTTCTTGAAAGTATAAAAGCCTTAGATATTAAGCCTGGGGCAGTAATAGTGGATTGTACACTAGGAGGTGGCTCACATTCAAAAGCCATACTGGACTTTGATCCTACAGTGAGATTATTCAGCTTTGATCAGGATCAGGATGCAATTGACCACGCAACCTATCTTAAGGAATTATACGGTGACAGAATAACTTTGATCCATGATAATTTCGTAAATATGAGAACCAGACTTGCTTTGGAATTCATAAAACATATAGATGGTATAATATTTGATTTGGGACTTTCCAGTTTCCAAATTGACACATCCAGTCGCGGATTCAGTTATATGCAAGACGGAATATTAGATATGCGGATGGATAGAACTCAATCTTTAACTGCGGGAAAAGTTGTCAATGAATATAGTAAAGAACAATTAACGCAGATATTTAAAGATTTTGGTGAGGAAAGAGAAAGTTCCCGGATAGCCTGGGCGATTTGCACTTATAGAAAGGAGCGTCCGATAACAACAACTGCGGAACTTGCCCAGATCGTTGATAAAGCAACTATGTCAAAAATGAAGATCAAGGCTCGCACGCGTATATTCCAAGCCTTGCGGATTTTGATCAACAGAGAATTAGAAACCTTGAAAATAGCCTTGAAAGATGCTGTTAATCTCCTTAATCCTAGTGGAAGAATAGTAGTAATCAGTTATTCAAGTTTAGAAGATCGTATAACTAAGAAATATTTCAAATATGAAGAAAAAGAATGTGTTTGCCCTAGTTCATTCCCAAGATGCCTGTGTAATAAGAGAAAAAGACTGCTGATACATTCTGACATTGTACCTTCTGCAGGTGACAAAGACAATGTCAGGTCACGGTCAGCTAGATTAAGATATGCGACACGTTTAGAGGATTAGGAGATGTAATTATGTTAAGAAAACAGATAATATTTTTTTTAATTACCGTATTTTTATATATTATTACTAATTTTTTGAATATGGATGTAATTCTGCGGACCAATAAACAAATAGACAAGCTTGATTATGAATATGAAATATTGCTGGATGAATATAATGAGCTTTTAGCACAATATACTCAATTAACAAGCAGAAGCTATCTATGTCAAATTGCCGAAAAGAAATTGGGTCTTCATTTACCGGAAAATTTTGAGGATTATGCTTTTTTTCAGATAGACCGGGAACCAGAGGGGAAAACCGGAATAACGATATGGCAGGCGATCATGCCCACAGCCGAAGCATTTTCTACCAAACCACCCAGTCAGCTTAAGTGAGCTTTTTTTTGATGGCTGCAAGACTGAAAATATTCCGGAAAGTTATTATACTGATCCTGGCATTTTTTGTATTACACCTGATTGTCATCACATTATTTGATCCTTTCAATTTCAAAGAAAAGATTAACACTCGCCATAAAATCTACAAGTTAGAGGAATATTATCATCGGGGAGATATTTATGACCGTAACGGAAATCTGCTTGCTACTACACAATATGTTTACCAGTTAGATTTACTTAAGGGTTTGATCCATAAAAGAGTAAATAATGAACAACAGGAAAGCAGGATATTTGATCTTTACAGTAGGATTTTTTGCGAATATACGCGTTACGACACTTCCAGGATAGCAACCGGGATAAAAAAAAGTGAATATTCAAGTATATTCTTAGGTGATAACCTGTTAATCTCTCAAATTAATAATATTACGTCAAAAATAAAATTGGAAGTTAAAAAAGATTCCATTTTAGGGATCAGCGTAAATCAGGCAGTAACTGCCTTAAAAGTAACACGCCTTTCAGAAAGGAGAATATATCCTTATGAACGCCTTGCTCCTCGGCTTCTGGGTTTGGCAGTTGCAAATACCGTCCGAATTCAAAGTCCAGATGAAAATGGAGAAAAAGGAGTAAGATTTCAGCATCTGAAAGGGCGTTGTGGAATGGAAAAAACTTTCGAAAAATATTTGCGAGGTGAAAATGGCTGGCAGGAAATAATCTGTGATGCCAATGGTGACAAAATTCTAAAGCCTTCTCTGAAATCACAAAAACCTGTTCATGGCGAGGACGTTTACTTGACAATTAATATTCGTTATCAGGAAATATTGGAAGAAAAGCTTCATGAAGGATTACTTAAATATAAAGCCAAAAATGCCATGGGTGTGATCATGGATGTGCATACAGGAGAGATACTTGCATTGACAGGAGAGCAGGAAAATGATCAGAATCTGGATACAGCAATACTGCGTACTTATTCAAATCTTCCTGTTTCCTGTTGCATGGAACCAGGTTCCACCATGAAACCAATCACAGCGATCCTGGCACTTGAAAAAAACCTCTATGAATCGGATGAATTAATAGATTGCAGTCCGTTGAAATTTGATTATGGTAATAAAAATCGAACAATCCGAGATCATCATAATCTGGATAAACTGACATTAGAAGGTGTAATCGTGGAATCCAGCAATCCAGGCATCAGCCGAGTTGCTATTAAAGTGGGTAAGGAAGCGCTCAATGAGCGTCTGATAGAAATGGGTTTAGGCAGGCAAACTCTTTCTGATATCTATGGTGAAAACAAAGGGATATTTCGGAATAAGGAAGATTGGACTGAATACAGCCTTTGCTCAATATCTTTCGGTCAGGAAATTTCTCTCAATATGCTTCATCTGGCAGTTATTTATGCCGCCTTTGCCAATCAGGGGAAAATTCTGCAACCAAATATACTATACTATACTGAAGACCAGTATGGAAATATTAACAATCAGTTGGAGCCAAAAATTTTCAGGACAATCTCGCAGCCGGTATTTATAAAACAAATTCAGAAATTTTTGCGTAATGTAGTAAAAAAAGGAACTGCTAAAGATGCAGACCTGGATTTTATCGAAATTAGTGGTAAAACTGGCACTTCAGAAATAATAACAGTGAATAGCGAAGGCAAAGTGGAAACGCGGCATAACTCTTTATTTGCTGGTTATTTGCCTAGTAATGATCCGCAAATTGTTATTATAGTTGCATTTGATCGCTGTATTGAAGATGAGAATCAATACTATTTCGCTTCACAATCTGCTGTACCCACTTTTAAAGAAGTAGTAAAAAATATCCTGATCCTGCCAGAGTGTGATCTTGTTACGAGTAGTGTTTCTTCTCAGGAAGATATTGCAATTCTGCCTAATCTAATCGGTATGGAGAAACAGCAGGCTATCAAAGTTCTCAAAGATTTAAAGCTTGATTATTCCTTTGTAAACAGCCTGCCGGGCGGAATCATTTCAGATCAGTATCCTCCGGCTAATATCCGATTTAACAAAAAACAAGCAGTAAAACTCGCGATTGCCCTGCCAGGTGTACAAATTAATGACGAAAAACTGATGCCTGATTTCACGGGTATGACCTTGCGGGAAGCCTTTGCTTTAGCTCGCACGCGGTTAATAAATATAACAGCAAGCGGTAATGGAGTAGTAAAAACCCAGTCCATTATTCCTCAAACGGAGATTTCGCTGGAGGATGTATGCCATATTTCATTAAATTAAATGAAATTATAAATATCCTGCAGCAGAAGAGCATTTTTATTTCAGCCCTTAATTTGGAAATTGAATCAAATTATACCGGAATTGCTATTGATTCCAGAAAAGTCAAACCAGGAAATATTTTTATTTGCCTTAGCGGTTATAATACTGATGGACATCTCTTTTTTCAAAGTGCAATTGATAATGGGGCGAGTCTGATAATTGGAGAGAAGGACAATTCTTCTTCATATCCCTCTATCATAGTCTCTAACAGCCGTCTGGCAGCAGCTTTCTTATGTAGGGAATTTTACCGGCTTGATGATAAAAAAATGAAAATTATCGGAATAACAGGAACAAATGGAAAATCCACTACAGCATTCTTAAGTTATCAACTGGCAATGAAAATTGGGAAAAAAGCCGGATTTATCGGCACTATCGGTTATTATATCAATAACCATCATTATCCTACTTCGCTAACTACTCCTGATGTAGTGGAAATAACTTCCATATTAGCAGAAATGCAAGATACTGGCGTAGAAGTAGTATTTCTGGAAGCTTCTTCACATGCACTGGCAATGGAACGATTAGCAGGATTATATTTCACCGCTGCACTTTTTCTTAACCTTAGCCAGGATCATTTAGATTTTCATGCTAATCTGGATGAGTATGCTGCCTGCAAATTCAAGCTCTTTAATCAAATACACTCTAATGGACTGGCTTTGATCAATATTGACGATAAATTTGGCAGACAACTATGGGATACAGTATCAAAGAGAAAATATTCAGTTTCTGGTTATTATGGCAACATTCTGTATAATATTGATAAAATAAACTTTAATGGTTCACAATTTACTTTATATATCAATAATGAAATATTTACGATTAATTCTCCCCTGATTGGTGAGTTTAATATTTTTAATCTCAGCTTTGCGATAGCTGCTGTATCACTCTCGTTCCCTGATATTGAATTAGGCTGGATCATCGAGAAAATTCCATCTTTATGCTCCGTACCGGGTAGATTGGAACAAATCAATAATATAGAACAGAAAAATATCCTGATTGATTATGCCCATACGCCGGATGCTATCACCAAAGTAACACAGACTATTGCCAAAGTTACGAATGGCAGGTTAATAACTATAATTGGAGCGGGAGGAAATAGAGACAGAAAGAAACGCCCTTTGATGCTGAAAGCTGCATTGGAATTTTCCGACCTGGTGATTATAACAACAGATAACCCGCGCAACGAAGAGCCGACAGAGATCATCCGCGATATTATGCAGGGATCATCAACTACTGATGCCGTCTGGATAAAAGAGAACCGTTCTGAAGCAATCCAAGATGCCTTATGGCTTTCATGCTCAGAGGATACCATTTTAATCTGTGGTAAAGGTCATGAAATTTTTCAAGAGATAAAAGGTCAGAAATTGCCTTTTGATGACCGGCAGGTAATCAAAGATTATTATGAACCAGGGAAATATCAATCAGGTAACCGAAATCTTAGTTTCGATAGAATTATGATTGAATTTATCTGCAAGGGCGAAATTTCACATTGCAGTAACTGCCAAATTAAAAACATTATAACCGATACCAGAAAACTAATACCCGAATCATTATTTATTCCACTGTCAGGAGGCAGGTTCGATGGTCATTCCTTTTTACAGGAAGCACTGAAATATCCTTCAAATATTACTTTATGTAAGAATACTTATAATATTATTGATGATAGAATTATAAAAGTTAAAGATACTCTTGAAGCTTATGGATTGATTGCCAGAAGCTATCGCCGGTTGTTTAAAACAAAAGTGATAGCTATCACCGGCTCAACCGGAAAAACCAGTGTAAAAGAATACTTATATAATATTCTTCAGGAAAAAGGCAAAACACTCAAAACGTATTCAAATGAAAATAATTATATAGGAGTATCTAAGACATTACTTAATATAACCAATGATAACAAATATGTAATTATAGAATTAGGTACAAATCACTTTGGTGAAATCAAATGGTTGACCTATGTTACTGATCCTGATATTGCGGTTATCACAAATATTGGAACTTCACATCTGGAATTTTTGCATGATGAGGACGGTGTCTTCAGTGAGAAAATCGAGATCTTTTCAGAAGGAGCACAGGTAAAAATATTTCCTGGTGATGATCGGAAATTTTGCAGTATAGAAGGTTCAGATTTTGGGTTTGAGCCGGAAAGAAAGTTTCGGATACATAATCTTAATAAAATAGAGAGTGGGTATGCTTTTAAGATAAATGATAAACACTACCTTATCACTGCAAAAGCAAAATTTCAAGTCACTAATGCCGCCATAGCTATCACAACAGCCTTACATCTGGGTGTAAGTCATGAGATGATTCTCAAAGGTTTGCAGAAAGAACTTGATCTTCCTCTCCGCTTACAGGAAATCTCTAGTGGGGAAAAATTGATAATTGCCGATTGTTATAATGCTAATCCTCAATCAATGCAGGCTGCTATTGAATATTGGCAAAGTTTGGATAAATCTAGACCTCATGTTGCTATTTTAGGCTCAATGTTGGAATTAGGAAAACATTCAGTGCAAAAGCATACGGAAATTGGCAGCTACCTGCAAGAAATTCCGAAACATTTGCTAATATCTATCGGTAACGAGGCATTTTTATATCATGCCAGATATCATTTTAATAGTATTGAGGAATTAGTTAACAGCAATATACTTATTGATTTACCGGAGAACGCCATTGTTCTGATCAAAGGCTCACATGGAATTCACCTGGAAAATCTACTTAAAAAATATAATCCTGATGGATTATTTTAAAAATTCAGGGGCAAGATATGGAAATATCAGGTAAAACTTTTTCAATAATTGGGATGGCAAGAAGTGGAATAGCTGCTGCTGAAAAAATCAGTAGTCTTGATGGCAAGGTCTTTCTGAGTGACAATAAATCAGACACCCAGGTGGAAAATTCTGCTGAGATCAGTCAGAAATTTAATTGTGAATTCAGAGGACATACGGAAACAGTCCTACTGGCTGATACAATAATTGTCAGTCCGGGTGTACCCTTGAATATCGAAATTCTGCGTAAAGCGAGAGACCATGGCATTAACCTGATCAGCGAGATAGAGTTAGGCTACAGGATAAAATACCCAGATAGCAAAATTATCTGCTGTTCGGGCAGCAATGGTAAAAGCACTACTGTAAGCCTTATACATCATATCCTGGTTTCCTGCGGGTATAAAGCTATATTAGCTGGAAATATCGGAACTCCTTTCACTGCTTTCCCCATTGAAAAACCAGGTATTGATTTCATTGTTTTGGAATTAAGTAGCTTTCAACTTGAATTGATCAACAAATTTAAAGCTGATACAGCAATAATTTTGAATATCACTCCTGATCATCT
>CAZAHZ010000116.1:0-10348 GCA_964485055.1 uncultured Candidatus Cloacimonadota bacterium | reverse complement strand
GGCGACATAACTATCTGTGCAATATAACAATATCTATATCTGGCTGATATAAAACGGGGGTATGTCGGATTTTCTAATGTGAGATGTTTGCAATTTACAGTGGGTGAAGAGATATAGGTCATATAGGTCATATAGGACTTATATGACCTATAGAATATGGGGAGTTAGGAAGTAGAGACTGTTCAACCTAAAACAATGATAGGTTAGGGTAAATATCTGTAATTAGTAAGGAAAGTGGATATATTACACGAAGAAAAGCATGAATTGGAGATTGAATTTGCGAGATTGAACAGAGTCTTTTGGGAGTATTTCTGAATGGTGCGTGAAAATGTTTGACATTATAACCATTAAGTGCAAAATATATAGGGAGTGGAAAAATGATAATCAGGAACGGATTAGTAGCATTACCTGGGGTAAATGAATTAACGAAGTTATCTATCGTTTTGAAGAATGACAAGATAGTAAATTTGCTAAGCAATCCGGAGCCGGAAGATGATGAGATAGATGCTGAGGGATTGTATGTCCTGCCGGGCGGGATAGATGCGCATGTGCATTTTAATACTCCGGGATTTGAGGAGCGGGAGGATTTTTATCATGGCAGTTGTTTTGCTGCCAGTGGTGGAATAACAACAGTGATAGATATGCCGTGTACAAGTCTTCCGCCGGTGACGAGTCTGGAAAATCTGAGGATCAAGCTGGACGCTGTGAGAGGGCAATCCGTGGTGGATTATGCTTTTTATGGAGGAGTGGCAGGAAATGAATTTGCTGATTTCCAGTCCAGAATGGAAGAGTTATCGCCTTATGTGATGGGATTTAAATGTTACCTGATTTCGGGGATGGCGAGTTTTAGCAGTGTGTCTTATAAGCAACTGGGGGAAATTTTGCGAGTTGGAAAAGAATTAAAGCGTCCGATATTATTGCATACGGAAGAAGAATCCTATATCCGGCAAGCAGAAGAGCGGGAGCGGAGACTGGGCGATCAGGCGGAGAATTATTACCGGTCACGTCCGGAAGAAGCGGAAATATCAGCAGTTCGCAGAGCAGCTTCGATTGCTGATGAGACGGGGGGAGATCTGCATATAGTTCATATCAGCACTGGTGAAGGTGCAGAGATAGCCCGGGAATATGGAGTGAGTGTGGAGACATGTCCGCATTATCTGGCATTTGAATTAGCGGATTTTATGAGGCAGGGCAGTGTTCTCAAGGTAGCGCCGGTGATCAAGCGGCATGAAAGCGAGAAATTATGGGAAAAATTGAGGGATGGAACAATATCATTTGTGACCTCAGATCATGCAGCAAGCCGGAATGAGGATAAATCAACAGGTTCGATCTGGACGGATTATGCCGGGATAGCAGGCAGCGGAATGTTATTGCCATATCTGCTTTCGGAGGGATATTTTAAGAAAAGGATTGATATAAAAAGGCTGTTGGAGATTATCAGTTTAAATCCAGCGGAACGTTACGGACTGGCGGGAAGTAATGGCAGGATAGCAGTGGGGATGGATGCGGACTTTGTGCTGATAGACCCAAATAGAAAGTATATAGTCAGGGGAGCGGATTTTTTATCAAAAGGCAGACAGACACCGTTTGAGGGTTATGAATTCAGGGGGAAGGTGGTTAAAACGTTGCGGCGGGGGAAGGTGATATATGAGGCGGAAAAGGGAATTTTGGCGAAAGCAGGGAGCGGGGAATTTCTTGTTCCATGATATTATGAGAAAAGAAAATATTTGAGAGGTATAGAACATGAATTATGAATTACGAGGTGGTTATGTTATTCTTCCCGAGAAAGGAAGATTTAAAGTCAAACAGCGGGATTTGTATGTAGTAGAGGGGAAAGTAGCTTATAGCGGTGGGGAAAATAAGATTGACCGAGTGATTGACTGCCGGAACAAGATCATCATGCCGGGATTGGTGAACGGACATCATCACATATATTCCATGCTGTCCAAAGGGATACCCTGTGAGGTACCATTTAAAAATTTTCTGGGTAATCTGAAGAATTTATGGTGGACACTGGACCGGGCACTGGATGAGGAAAGCGTGATGCTCTCGACGGTATTGACGATGGAAGACTGCCTAAAGCAGGGAGTAACCACAGTATTTGATCATCATATTTCGGCTTCGTATATAAGGGGATCGTTGAGCAGGATGGCAGAGATATTTGAAGCTTACGGCGTGCAGGGAACTCTGGCATTTGAGATGTCCGACCGGAATGGGGAGAAAGTGTTCAAAAACTCACTGGCGGAGAATGTGGAATTTGCCAGACAGCAGCGGGGAAAAAGCGTGCAGGGAATGCTGGGGATGCATGCCTCCTTTACTATAAGCGATGAAAGCATGAGACAGATAGCAGAAACAAGCGAAGATATTCCAATCCATATCCATATATTGGAGGATTTAATAGATCAGAATGAGACTTTTAGGAAATATGATGACTTTATTATAGACCGGCTGGAGGATTACCGATTACTGAGGAAAAATTCCATATTGGTGCATTGCAGTAATATGACAAAACGTGAATTGAATCAAATCCGGGGAAAGAAAATATTTATTGTCCAGGCGGTGGATTCCAATTTAAATAACGGGTTGAATGTGGCAAATATCAAGGATTTGACCGATATGGGTATCAAAACAGCAGTGGGAACAGACGGGATGAGCTCCAATATCATGAAATCATTTAAGAATTCTTATATATTCTGCAAATATATGAATCAGAGTGCGGATACCGGTTATCCCGAGATGTCCGGATTATTGAGCACATCTTATGAATTAAAAGAAGCTTTTGGTTTTAAACTGGGAGTAAGACATGGAGAGACGGCAGATATTGCCGTATTTGATTATGAACCGGCAACAGCATTTGACAGTGAGAGCTTTCTGGGACATTTCATATTCGGGATAACGGAGTCCAGAGCACAGTATGTGCTAAAGGGAGAAAGACTGCTGCTGGATGATTATCGGGTGGTACCTAAGCCTTATCAGGAATTGATAGAGAAAAGTGGAGAAATATCAGGCAGATTATTTAAGCGGTTTATAGAACTTAAGGAGAAGTAATTATGGGAAAGGTGATGAAACCGGTAGAATTCAAGGCATTATTAAACTGGATTTTGAGTGAATATGAGACAAACCGGAGTATCTTTGGCATATCGGAGAGTAATTTTTACCATAAGCGTGGAAAGGCAGGTTATGAACTGGCGGGTGAGAAATATGAGACACTGCTGGGACCGGCAGCCGGACCGCATACGCAATGTGCTCAGAATATAATATCAGCCTATCTGGCAGGAGCAAGATTCTTTGAAATTAAAACAGTGCAGATCATGGATGAGCTGGATATAGAGAAGCCGTGCATAGAAGCTGAATATGAAGGATATAATACTGAGTGGTCAACGGAATTGACAGTTGAGGAAGCATATGGCGAATACGTGAAAGCCTGGTTGATCATGCACTTTCTGAAGGAATTTCTGGAATTATCGGAGCAGTCCGGGAGTGGCTTTATCTTTAATATGAGCGTGGGTTATGACCTAAAGGGCATCAAATCAGAGAAGATAGATAGCTTTATCAATAATCTAAAGGATGCTAAAGAAGAGCCATTTTTCCGGCAATGTCTGAAGGAATTGGAGGAAAGGACAGCAAAGATTTGGCAAATACCATCCAAAATATCAAATTCAATAACGCTTTCCACTATGCACGGCTGTCCGCCGGAGGATCAGGAAGCAATCTGCCGCTACTTGGTGGGTGAGAAGAAGCTGCATACATTTCTGAAGCTGAATCCTACGCTGCTGGGTTATGAATATGTGAATTCAAGCCTGCGGAAGTTAGGCTTTGAGATGGAACTGAAAGAAGAGACATTTGCCCATGATCTGCAATATGAGGCAGCGGAGAAAATAATTACTGCCTTGCTGGATTATGCAGAGAAGCAGGGACAAATCTTTGGTGTTAAATTATCCAATACTTTACCAGTGCGTAACACCAGAAATATCCTGCCGGGGGAAGAGATGTATATGAGTGGCAGGGCATTATTTCCCTTAACGATCAACCTGGCGAAGAAAATTAACAGCGATTTTGGAGATAGACTAATGATCTCGTATTGCGGGGGTGCTGATTATGACAATATCCGGGAAATCGCCGAATGTGGAATTCGCCCGGTGACTATGGCGACAAACTTATTAAAACCAGGTGGTTACAGCAGGATATGGCAATTATCTAAGATATTGCAAAAGGCAGATACTCCTGAGTATATAGATGTTGAAAGATTGAGCAAACTGGCAGATAAAGCCCTGAAAGTTGATTATGGGTATGATAAATTTTCAAAGAGTATAAAGAATGAGAAAGATTTACCGTTATATGACTGCGTGTCAGCCGGCTGCATGTCCGGATGCCCCATTGCCCAGGAAATTCCGGAATATATCAGGCTTGTTCTGGCAGGAGAATATTCGCAGGCTTTGGCAGTGATCCACCGGCGCAATGCTTTGCCTCATATAACGGGTTACATTTGTGAGCAGCCCTGCCGGATGAAGTGTACAAGGGTTGATTATGAATATCCTCTTTCGATCAGGGAGCTGAAAAAAGTGGCAGCATTGCAGGGATATGACAATTATCTGCAAACGATAACTGCAAAGGAAACCGCTGGGATCAAGGCAGCGGTTATTGGAGCAGGACCATCCGGACTGGCAGCAGCTTTATTCCTGCGGAGACAGGGATTGCAGGTGACTGTTTATGAAAAGGCAGCCGCCGCGGGAGGGCTTGTGCGGCAGGTGATACCGGGCTTCCGTTTACCGCAGGAAGTGATAGATAAGGATATTGAAATGATCACCCGTAGCGGAGTGGAGATAGTTTTTAATGCAGAAGCGGGAGTTGATGAATTACAGAAGCAGGGAAATAAATATATTATTCTGGCAATAGGGGCAGGAAAAAGCCGGGAATTGAAGCTGGAAGGTGAGAGTGAAAAAGTGATCAATGCCCTGGATTTTTTGAGGAAATATAAAAGAGACGAGATCGAATTGACAAGTGGCAGCAGGATCGTGGTAACCGGAGGAGGTAATTCGGCAATGGACAGTGCGAGGGCAGCGGTCAGGCTGGCAGGAGTCCAAAGCGTAACGCTGGTTTATCGGCGGACAGAAAAAGAAATGCCAGCAGACAGGGAAGAATTTGAAAATGCGATTCAGGACGGAGTGGTATTCCGAGAATTATTACAGCCGATCCGCTATGAAAACAGCGAATTATCCTGCCAGCCCATGCGATTAGGTGAAATAGACGCTTCCGGGCGTAGAAAAGCAATAGCGGATGAAGAAGAGCTTGAGAATATTCCAGCAGACCTGGTTATCTCGGCGATCGGGGAAATAGTAGATCAGGAATATCTGAGTGATAGCGGGATCTCGGCAGGTGGAGATTGTCAAACAAACCTGGAGAATGTCTATCTGATCGGAGATGCCATGCGGGGACCATCTTCAGTGGTACAGGCAATGGCAGATGGGATAATGACAGCAGAAATGATCCTAAAGAAAGAAAAGATAGATTTGCAGCAGCAGAAAAAGATTTATTCCGAAAGAGAGATTGAGGTGGAAATTGCGAAACTTTTAGCCCAGAAGGGAGTTATTAAACCGCTAGAAGAAAATCCGGAAGATGAAGCTGATCGCTGCCTGAAATGTGACTATATCTGTAATAAATGCACAGAGGTTTGTCCTAACCGGGCAAATATAGCTATTAGAGTGAGGTCGAAGCATCTGCGTGATCATTATCAGATCATTCACATTGATAAATTGTGTAATGAATGTGGGAATTGTGAGACATTTTGTCCGTACGCGGGGAAACCTTATAAGGATAAATTCACGCTTTTCTCGAATGAGCGGGATTTCAAGGAAAGCAGTGCGAGTGGAGTATATTTCCGGGAAACACATAAGGGGCTGGTTCGCTATCTTAAAGAGGAAGGAGAATTCTGTGATACTGATGGATTTCTGGTTGAAGATAATGCAGGTAAGGAAATTTTTCTATCTCCTGAGTTAGTGGATATAATCCGGGCAGTGGGCAGTAATTATAATTATCTTTTAGAGTTATAGTGAGGAACAAAATGGATTTCAGGAAAATAAAAGACAGGGCAGAAGCATATCAGCAGGAGACCGCAGAATTATTGAGCAGAATGGTGCAAACGCCGTCCTATTCGGGCAAAGAAGCAGAAATGGTGCAGTTAATTCAGGCAGAAATGCGTCAGCGTGGATTTGATGAGGTGAGGATAGACGGACTGGGAAGCATAATCGGCAGAATAGGCGATGGAGAGCGAATTATTGCCTTTGATGCTCATATAGATACGGTATATCCGGGAGATGCTGCGGATTGGCGTTACCCTCCACATAGCGGGGTTTTAGAGAATGGACGTGTATGGGGAAGAGGGTCTTCCGATCAACTAGGCGGAATGGCAGCGATGCTGACAGCGGCGAAAATCATAAAAGAATTGGATTTAAATAAAAAATTCACGATATTATTTACCGGAACAGTGATGGAAGAAGATTGTGACGGGATAGCCTGGGAACATCTGATAGTGGAAGAGGGGATTTTCCCGGAACTTGTGGTAAGCACTGAGCCAACCAGCTTGAACCTGTATCGCGGACACCGCGGTAGAATGGAAATAGAGGTGGAAGTGAAAGGTGTGTCATGTCACGGTTCGGCACCTGAGCGAGGAATCAATGCAATCTACAAAATGGCAAAAATAGTGCAGGAGATAGAGAAATTACCGGCAGAATTGAAAGATGATGAATTCCTGGGAAAAGGTACTATCACAACCACGATCTTCCAGTCGCATTCTGCCAGTCAATGTTCTGTGCCAGACCGGGCACGGATACTTTTAGATAGAAGATTGACGGTGGGAGAAAATAAGGAAAGTGCACTGGCAGAAGTACGAGCCTGCTGTGAACGGGCAGGAGAAGCTGAGGCAGAAATAAGAGTACCATTATATGAAGAAAAAGGTTACACCGGTAAAGTTTATCCGGTGGAGAAATATTTTCCCACCTGGGTGCTGCCTTCGGAGTCTATCTGGCTGAAACAGGCTGCGGACGCTTTTTATAAACTGTTTGATGCCAGACCTTTGATTGATAAATGGACATTCAGCACTAATTGCGTGTTCATCATGGGCAAGCATCCGGAAATCAAATGCCTGGGTCTGGGACCTGGAGATGAAAAGGAAGCACATGCGGTTAACGAAAGCGTGAGAATAAGTGATTTATCGGCAGCAGCGGCATTTTATGCGGGATTGATTGCAGAATTAAATGAGGATTAGCAGATATGAAAAATATCATGGAAAAAATTGAGCAATTAAAAGAACTGACAGCCGGAATATATGGCAAAGACTTTTTATTGACCTGGGAAAAGTCCATCCCTGAGATCAAAGCTACAGTGCTGACCGCAGAGATCTTAAAATTACTGCATGGCAGGAATACTTCCACGCGGATATTTGATTCCGGGCTGGCAGTTTCCAATTTCCGGGATAATTCCACGCGGACAAGATTCAGTTTTGCATCAGCAGCCAATCTGCTGGGACTGGCAGTTCAGGATCTGGAAGAAAGTAAATCGCAGATAGCCCATGGCGAGACGGTGCGGGAGACAGCCAACATGATCTCTTTTCTGACGGAAGTTATCGGGATAAGGGATGATATGTATCCCGGACTGGGAGATAAATATCAGCGGGAAATAATTTCAGCAGTAAAATACGGGTATGAAAACGGGATACTGGCAAAACTGCCGGTAGTGATCAATCTGCAGAGTGATCTTGATCATCCCACTCAGACTTTGGCAGACCTGGCAAAGCTAAGCGATTATTTTGGCAACCTGGAATATTTGAGAAATAGAAAAATGGCGATCACCTGGGCATATTCACCCAGTTACGGCAAACCACTTTCCGTTCCTCAGGGATTGATAGCCTTGATGAGCAGACTGGGTATGAAAATAAGTCTTGCTTATCCTGAGGGTTATGAGCTTATGCCGGAGATAGTAAAGATAGCCCGTGATAATACGGAAGAATCCGGCGGGGAATTTGAGATATGTGACAACATGGAGCAGGCTTTTGCCGGAGCAGATATTGTGTATCCTAAGTCCTGGGCACCCTTGAATATTATGCGGGAAAGAACGGTGTTAATGCGTCAGCGGGATTATGCGGGATTAGAGAGCCTGGAAAAGGAATGTCTGCTGCAGAATGCAAAGTATAAGAAGTGGGAATGCAATAAAACTATGATGTCATTGACAAAGCAGGGTGAAGCACTTTATCAACATTGTCTGCCGGCAGATATATCGGGGGTAAGCTGCCTGGAAGGTGAAGTTTCTGCAGAAATATTTGAGCGGTATATGGTTGATACATATCAGCAGGCGAGTTATAAACCTTTTGTGATCGCTGCCATGATCTGGCTGGCAAAAGTGAAAAACCCGGCTATGGCTTTGGACATGATATTGCAAAGAGATAAGCAGCAGCAAAAATATTAAATAAATTAATTAGTGAGGATAAAATGAAAAAAAATAAAGAACAGGTCTTAAAAAATTCGGTGCAAAGATGCCGGGAAAAGAATATTATTATACCGACTTATGCCCAGATGCGCAATCCTGAGCTTGTCCCGGAAGCGATAAAGCGGGAATTAAAAAATATTGGCTTATGGGATCTGCATCCCTACAATTTATTCAGATTAACCTGGAAAAATGAACCAGTAAAGAAGGGCGGCGGCTTCGGGAAAGTGAATTACCTGGAACTGCCACCGGAATTTACCGGCGTGAAGGCAAGGATAGTAATATTGATTGGTAAATATTTTCCGACCGGTTCACACAAAGTGGGAGCTACTTTTGGTCCTCTGGTGGAAAAGCTGGTGGCTGGGGATTTTGACCCAACCACGCAGAAAGCTTTGTGGCCCTCCACGGGTAATTATTGCCGGGGTGGTGCTTATGACTCTTATCTGCTGGGTTGTCATTCCATTGCGGTATTACCGGAAGGGATGAGCCAGGAACGTTTTGACTGGCTGCATAAAGTGGGAGCAGAAGTATATGCCACTCCAGGTTGTGAAAGTAATGTGAAAGAAATCTATGATAAAGCAAAAGAGCTTTGTCATGATCGCAGTCATGAAATCGTAAATCTTAACCAATTCAGTGAAATAGGCAATCCGCTCTGGCATTATGCGGTCACCGGACCGGCAATGGAAGAAGTATTTGAGGAAATAAAGGACGAAAACAGCAGGTTCAGTTCCGTATTTCTCACGCAGGGTTCAGGTGGAACACTAGGTTCAGGCGAATTTCTGCGAAAGAAGTTCCCGCGGGTGATAGTTGGCGCCGGAGAAGCACTGCAATGCCCGACTTTGCTGTATAATGGTTATGGTGGACACCGGATAGAAGGAATTGGTGATAAGCACGTGCCCTGGATCATGAATGTGCGTAATATTGACCTGGTGATTGCCATTGATGATAATCCGAATATTGCCCTGATGCGGTTATTTAATGAACCGACGGGGCATGAATATCTGTTGGGAAGAGGTTTACCTGAGGAACTGATCAACAAGCTTCATCTCTTTGGTATTTCCTCTATTGCCAATATAATGGGAGCCATTAAGACTGCCAGGTATTATGAAATGAATGAAAATGATATTATCTTTACCGTAGCCACAGATTCTATGGAGATGTATCAATCGCGTTTGAACGAAGAAAAAGAACGGCAGGGAGATTATAACCAGACCCAGGCAGCAGTTGATTTCAAGGCTGCCTTAATGGGGCTTAAGATAGATAATATGCTGGAACTATCATATTATGACTGCCGAAGGATGCATAATCTGAAATATTTCACCTGGATAGAACAGCAGGGCAAGGATGTGGAGGAACTGAATGCGCAATGGTATGATGAGCATTACTGGGAAACACAATTTAATAAGATGTATGAGTGGGATGAAAAGATCAAAGAATTTAATGATCGCACCGGTTTATTGAAAGAACTGAAATAAGCATGTTAAGAAAAAGCCCTTTTAAAGACAAAATAATCCTGGAATGTGTTAATTGCGGAAGGCATTACACTCTGGAGGAAACCGAATATCTCTGTCCTCTCTGCAGCAAGGGGAATTCACCTGAGCTTCCTCCTTCAGGAGTACTAAAGACTTTATATGATTACACTTCACTCGGGCACAAAGTTGAAAAACGAAACCTGTTCCGGCATCTGGCAGAAAAGGGATTTATTGACCTTCTGCCGATTAATTCTTTAACAAGCCTTTCCAGCCTTCGGGTGGGAAATACTCCCTTATACAAATTGACAATCAAAGATACTGCTTTCTCTCCACATGAGATTTTCCTGAAGGATGACAGCCAGAACCCGACCTTTTCATTTAAAGACAGAGCCTCAAAC
>CAZAHZ010000115.1:0-10357 GCA_964485055.1 uncultured Candidatus Cloacimonadota bacterium | reverse complement strand
AGAATTTAAAAGAACAAGTTAAAAGTTATAGATATTTATGAGGTGATGCTTATTACTTTTCAAAAATGCCGGAAACAGTATCAGATGATCAAAGCCTATCTGCCCTTTACCTTTATAGATGTTCAGAAACAAATATATCGCAGTAATTCTATTGACGCTTTTGCTTTATATTATTCACTCCTCAACCATGTTATTGCCCTTATGAATATCAAATACCGTCCTGCCAGATTCGATTTCGGTCCCCGCTATCTCCACTGCGATTTCCCTCAAAAAGAACAGCAGATTTTAGAAAACCTGATGTATGTGAAATCACTTGAACAATTGCAGCTTAATCTTTTTGATATTAAAGCCTTATCTCAGGAATTAATTAAAGAACTGGAAGATACTTTTAGTCCGAAGGATCATTTATAATTCCTGCAAAAAGCAATATTCCATCACGATCATCCCTGATGATATAGAGAAAAGGTACTCTGGCACTGAATCCGTATTCTATTATACCGCTGGTAATAGGGACAAGTGCTGCCGCTGCAGCTTCAGATCCTTCTTCATTTACTTTGATCCAGGCATCCTGTTTGACCCTTGAAATGTGGAGATCATCTGAGATATAAGCCATTTCGGAGAAATCAGCAGCACTACAAAAAGCATCAAGCATACCCAGATCAATTAGCATTTCCTTGTAATTTTCACTGAAACTTACTTCAAAAGACGGAATTTCAAAAATAATACCATCTTCCAGAGAATCAGGCAAAGGCTCATAATTACTAAACAAACCGTTAAACTCGTCTGTTTCCAGGCTCAATAACCAGTCCTTTAAATTTATATCATAATCTGGCAGGAAAATGTACATTGCCAGATCACCGCTACCATAAGGCATTCTGACTGCCGAAAAGTCTTCCTCCCACAAATAAGTGAAATCCACTCCGCCACATCTCATAATTGGGGTTTCCACACATTCGCCTTCAGAAGTATAAAAAAAATCTTCGATTGTCTCTTCAGGATTAAAACTGAAAGTCCAATCTGCATCAAAATAAATAGCATTAATCAAAAACAATTGATCTGCAGCATCTATGTAATCTATTAATTCCGGGATTCTGTCATTCGTCTGCGCACTTGCCCACTCATTTATGTCATTTACCGTGTTATTATCAAAAGGCTGATCAGGAAATATTTGAGAGTAATAATATTCCTCGTTGACTGAAATGAAATCTTCCTTTACAGGAAAATACTGCCTGATCCAGATCGAGTTTGCCAGTCCCAGGTCGATATTCGGATCAACCTCACTCAGGCTTCTGATCAGGTACTGGCTCTGTTCGTTTAACTCTTCTAAAGTATAATTATTGAAATGCAGCACATCCTGCATCTGAGACAGAGTATTGCCGGCTGCGCCGTTCAGCGTCATAGATAAAACGGTTGATAATGATAACGGTGAGAAAAAGATATTCCCATTTTCCACATCAACCAGCTTCTGGAGCAAGTCCAAGGCAAATGCCGTGTTGGCATATACTATTCCATAATCTACCTGACTGGCATACCAGTCAGCATCTCCATCTGCAATTGCATCATTGTTCTCCTGGACAGTTTTATCTGTACAGCCACAGAAAAGCAATAAGAACAGAGAAATAAACAGCAGGTATTTCATATTCCCCTCCATTTTACTCTAAAGAAGGATCATCCATTATCCCGATAAAGAGTAGCGATCCGTTTCGGTCATCCCTGATGATATACACAAATGGTCTGTTAGCTTCAAAAATATAAAATTCTTCAATACTATACTCATCCATCATAACTATGGTCGCTGCTGTTGCTTCAGAGCCTTCTTCATCAGTTCTGATCCAGGTTTTTTGCTTCACATAGCTTATATAGGGTTTATATGGTTCATAGACCATTGCACAAAATTCAGCTAACAACTCTATAAAGGCATTTGTCATTCCCAGGTTGATCAGAAGCTCATTATATTCCTTCTCGTAGGTAACTTCAAATGTAGGAAGCGAAAAGCTGCTGTATTCCTGCAATTCCTGCGGCGCGGGCTCATATCCTGAAAACCAGTCCTTAAATGAGTTGATATCCTGTTCCAGTATCATCGCCTGCAGATCAATCCCATAATCAGGCAGAATAACATACATGGCAATATTTCCATTACCATAAGGCAATCGTACTCCCTGGTAATTTTCACCGGAAATATAAGTGAAATCAACTCCCTTACATTTCATAAAAGGAACTTGAACATTCTCACCACTACATGTTTTAAAATTCTCTTCAGTTGTCTCATTTGGATCAAACTGAAATTTCCAGTCTGCCGAAAAGTAGATGGCATTTAATAAAAATAAAACACTGAGAGGATCTAAATTTTCCAGTAAATCCGTTATCCGTCCTCCGGTTTTATCGCTCACCCATAAATTGGCATCAATAACCGTTTGTTCATCAAAAGGCTGATCAGGGAATATCTCGGATAAATAATACTCCTCATTCAATCCAATAAATTCTTCCCTGACAGGATATTCTTCTCTTATCCAGATCGAATTTGCCAGTCCCAATTCAATACTCGGATCAAAGTCCAGCAGACTTCTGATCAAATGTAAATTCTGTCCATTCAGTTCCTCAAGCGTCATATCATCATAATGCAGGGTTTCCTGCATCTGCTCAAGTGTGGTTCCCGCTGCTCCATTTATTGTCATTGATAACGCAATTGACAGCGATAACGGCGAAAAGAAAATGTTCTCCTGTTCTTCTTCCCCTGCCAGTCCCTGAAGTACATCTAAGGCAAAGTGCGTATTGGCATTGACTATTTCCTCGTTTACCCGGCTTGCATGGAAGTCTGCTTCTGTGTTATACAACTCCTGCTCCGGTGTTGTCACGGTGCAACTGCCAAGCAGAAACATCACGGCTAATATAATGATTGATATCTTCATGTTTCCTCCCTGATTCTGATTACAAAACACATTTTTTTTCTTCTATTTGTCAAATATTTTTTTTATTTCTGCTTTTTCAGGATCATATAATCCCAGCCTGACAGCTTAATCATTTCTCCCTGATTAAGATACATTATACTATCTCTCAAGTAATCATCATATTCCCCGCTGATTTCGTCCAATGTAAATTCCAGTTCTTTTCCACTCAAATTAAGTATAAAAAGAATCTCATCTTCTCCCTTACTTCGCAAAATAGAATAGACCTGTTTCGGAGTAGAATTCCTTACTTTTCTGATCTCACCACCATATATCCCATTATACAAGGCAGGATTATCTTTTTTCAAAATATTTAGTTTCCTGTATAATTCTTCCATTTCCGTGCTCTGCCACTCAATCATGTCTTTATCAAAGAATGCCAGTTTCCTGCGGTTCATCGCTTCCTGTCCGCTATAGACCAAAGGCATGCCCGGTAAAGCATAAGTCAGCACGGTCATTGCTTTATATGATTCCGGAAAATGCTGCATCATCGAGCCTGACCAGGAGTTTTCATCATGATTGGATAGAAACAGCATCCGGTAATCCTCTTTTTGATAAGACCTCTGCTCCCGCATCCGGTACGCATCAAGCTCAAGCACATTTCTTTTCCCGACAGCTATATCCCTCAAAATTCCAAATCCACTCCAGGCATAAGTCATATCAAAAACCTCATGATAACGAGGTTCTTCGCATTCTGCCAGCATGAATACAGGTTTGACCGTTTCCAGTCTTTCCCTTGCCTCCCGCCAGAAATCGAGAGGTACCATGCCTGCCACATCACAACGAAATCCGTCTATATCATATTCGCGTACCCAGAATTCCATCGCTTCTGCCATTGCTTCCCGCAAGCCTGCATTACTATAATTCAGCCAGATCACATCTGCCCAGTCTTTCATCGGCGGATAAAAATTCCCGCTCCCGTCTTTTTTATAATATTCCGGATGACTCTCCGTCCAGACATTATCCCAGCCTGTATGATTTGCCACCCAGTCTATTATCACGTACATCCCCAGCTCATGTATCTCATTTACCAGTCTCGCAAAATCTGCTTTATCCCCAAATTCCGGATTGATCTCCAGGTAATCGCTGCAGGCATAATAACTCCCCAGGCTCCCCTTCCGGTTCAGTTCACTGATCGGATTGATCGGCATCAGCCACAATATACCCACTCCCATTTCTTCCAGCCTCGGCAAATGCTCCCGAAAAGCCTCAAAAGTTCCCTCTTCCGTATATTGCCGCACATTCACTTCATATATTGATAAATTCTTCGACCAATCCGGTGCCACAAACTCTGACGCAACACAGTAAAGCGATATTACCAGTATAATTATGATAAATATTTTTCTCTGCATGATCCCTCCAGAATGCTTTCCTTTCTAATCAATCCTCACCCTTATCTGTCAATTCATATTTCTCTTCCCTGTTCAATAAATATACCTCTTCTCAGATCAATCCCTCCGGCAATATTCCCCACTGTGTTCACAATGTTCACTCCGTTCACAATGTTCACTCCGTTCACCCTGTTCACTGCGTTCACAAAAACCACGGACAATGTACTCGTAAACATCTCTTTCTCTTCCTATAGGTCATATACGTCCTATAGGTCCTATGAGACCTATAATTTCCAGCTAAGCCAAAACTTTTGAACGGTAGTGCGGTAAAGGAGAAAAAGAAAGCGATATAGTGATATAAATTTTGCAGAAGTGAACTTTCTTCTTAATATATAATAATAATGGATGATGCATAATGTCATCATTATAAAAAAATAGCAGGGGTTATTACACTGAGCATAAAAACGAGGAAATTGCCTGTTGTGATGCAAGTTTTCGGGCAACAGGCGTTGTACAATTATTTGATATACAAATCAGATAAGATAAACATATTATAAAATCGGGAGAATTATGAAAACGATAAAAAGATTTTTGTTTTCCTTTGTGATTCTCTTCATTCTCTGGCTGTTATTAGCGGGGACTGATACTCAGGAGATAATTCTGGGAGCGGGAGTTTCACTTCTGATCAGTCTGCTTTTTTATAAACGGCTGAGTTTATATGGAGAATTCCGTGTAAGTCTAAAGGCATTTATATATACAATAATGTATATATTCGTGTTCCTGGCAGCCTTGATCAGGTCGAATCTGGATGTGGCATTTCGGGTAATACAGCCCGTGATACCTATCAATCCCGGCATAGTACACGTTAAGACAAAGCTGAAAAGCCCGCTGGCTCGATTGATTTTAGCAAATTCAATTACCTTAACACCCGGCACCTTAACAATTGAGACCTCCGGTGAGGATTTTTATATTCACTGGATCAACATACAGGCAGCCGATGAGACCGGAGCAACCGAAGCAATCGTCAAGAATTTTGAAAAATACCTGGAGGTGATCTTTGGCTGAGATAATTTATATGATAGCCGCGATAATCGCCCTGGCAGGCATTGTGATCGCCTTTATCCGCCTGATATTGGGACCTACTGCTGCTGACCGTACTGTAGCTCTGGATGCCATGACCATCATCACTATCTCGCTGATCAGCTATCTTGGTTATATGCTGGGCAGAAAGATCTATCTGGATGTGGCAATGGTTTATGCTCTGATCAGTTTTATTGGTGTGGTGGCAGTGGCACGTTACCTGGAAAGGGGGCTATAATGTTGATAGCTGGAGCAATAATCAGTCTGATTGGAGCTGTTTTCCTTTTTCTGGGTGCTTTAGGCGTGCTGCGTATGCCGGATTTATATAACCGGATGCAGGCAGGCACCAAAGCAACAACCTTAGGCTCGATCCTGTTTCTGCTAGGTCTGGGAATGGGATATTATCATCAGGTTTGCATCTGCAAGATCATTATATTAATCCTATTTATCATTTTCACTAATCCCATATCTTCGCATGCTTTAGCGCGAGCCGGACACTATATTGGTATCCGTTTAACAAAAAAATCGGTACTCGATGCCCTGCATGATGAAGAGAAGGAGGCAGAATTATGATCTTAACAATAATAATCGTCCTGGGAATATTAATGCTGGCAGCAGCTTTTTTGGCATTATATCTCAAAGATCTGCTTTCGGCAATCATCGTAGCGGGTGCAATCAGCCTGATGGCAAGCGTTATTTATATTATGCTGGCAGCCCCGGATGTAGCAATGACGGAAGCTGCCATTGGTTCGGGACTTACAACCATAGTATTTTTATATGCCCTGCATCTGGTGAGAAAGCAGCAGGAGGAAAAACATGATTAAACGATTTTTTTCACTGTTTTTTGTGATCCTCCTGATATTTATCCTTCTGCCGCTGGTCACTGAGATCAAACCTTTAACTGAACTGGGCAGTACTGCGGAAAAATACGCAAATGATGGGGTCAAAGAACTGGGAGCAGCTAACCTGGTAACTTCTGTGGTGGTTACATATCGTGGTCTGGATACCTTAGGCGAAGTCACGGTATTATTCATCACCACGGCAGGAATAGGATTTCTGCTGACCAAACGCTCGCAGGTGGCTGGCAAGAAGCGGAAAGCCTCGGAAATACTTAAGAGCGGGACGTCATTCCTGCTTCCTCTTATTATCATGTTTGGAGTCTATATTTTCACGCATGGGCATTTAACTCCCGGAGGAGGTTTTCAGGGTGGAGTGGTGATTGCATCCGCAATTGTATTGTTGATGCTTTCAGATATCACGATGCGACCTGACCATAATATTTTGAACTGGCTGGAATCATTATCAGGAGCTTTCTACGTGATTTTGGGAATCCTGGGATTGGTTCTTGCCGGAGGATTTCTGGATAACCGCTTTTTGCCCTTAGGCGAATTTGGCAGAATATTCAGTGCCGGAGCGATTCCGGTCATATATTCTCTGATAGGTCTCAAGGTCGGGGCAGAGCTGGTTGGCATACTCACCAGACTGGGTCGGGAGGAATAATGACGATCATCACAATTCTGGGCTTTTTGCTGGTCATTATCGGGCTTTGGGGTATGCTGACGCGAAAGAATTTATTCCGCATTATAATAGGTTTTTCCATAATAGATACCGGTATTCACCTGATCATTGTCTCGCTGGGTTATATCAAGGGCAGGACAGCCCCAATTTTTGACAGTGACCTCTCCCCCGTTGGAGCTGCCAGCCGGATTGTTGATCCCATTCCCTCGGCACTGGTGCTCACAGCTATCGTGATTGGTCTGGCAGTGACTGCTTTGATGCTGGTTTACGTAGTGCAAATGCACCGCAGCAAGGGATCACTTGAGATCAGTGATTATGAGGAGCTAAAATGGTAAATCCTATCTATATATTGATCATTGCCCTGTTCACAGCCTTTTTGTTGCCGGTATTTGACAAGCTGGGTCGTAAATTTTCACTGACCATATTTTTTGTGTCACTGGCTGCAATATTGGGTATCTCATTGCAATGGGCGTTAGGAATTTATCATGGAATGGCAGCGACGGATATCTTCACTGCCGGTTCCTTTCCGCCTTATTCAATTAACCTGAGATTAGGAGCTATTGAAGCATTTGGGCTGATCTCAGTTAATTTCGGCAGTCTGCTCTCAGCACTTTACCTGCTGCGTAAATTTACGGAAAACAAAATATATGCCATGATGCTGTTTCTTACTCTCATTCTGGGAGTGAATGGTCTGATAATGACCCGTGATCTTTTCAATATTTTTGTGTTCCTGGAGATCACTTCCATTTCATTATATGCTTTGATTGGAGTCCGGCAAAATTACAAAACTCTGGAGTCTGGCTTTAAATATATAATTGCCAGTGGACTGGCATCAGCTTTTTTATTACTGGGGATAATCTTTGTGTACCGGCTGACGGGTAATCTGAATATTGATATGATCGCAGCATCAAATCCCCTCTTTTTAACTAAAGGAGGTTTGATCGCATTATTCCTGGTGGTAGCAGCCTTTTTGATCGAACTGAAACCCTGGCCCGCCAATGGCTGGGCGCTGGATGTATATCAGGCGGCTCATCCCGGCATCAGTGCAATAGTCGCCAGTATTGTCGCTGCCGGATTCATCTTTGTATTCTATAAATTAATTCCTCTTCTGCCTGTGCATTGGCATAATATGCTGATCTTAATGGGAATGCTGACTTATGTGCTTTCCAATCTTACCGGCATGAAGCAAAAGAATACACAGCGTCTGCTGGGTTATTCTTCTATTGCCCAGATGGGACTGCTGGTGGCAGTGCTGCTGCTGATCCAACGCTTTTCTCACCAGGTTGACCTGCGTTCTGTTCTCTTTAATATTGCCGGTGCTTTGTTTATTAATCATTTTATGGCTAAGGCAGGGCTTTTCTGGCTGGCTGGAATTATCAAAAAGTCAAATATTTCAGACTGGTCATTGAAAGGTAACCGCACCCTGATCATTGTTTTTGCCTTCTTTGTTTTTGCACTCGCCGGCTTACCACCCTTTCCGGGTTTCTGGGCTAAGTGGGTTTTGATCAACAGACTGGCACAATTTAATCTTATCGGCTGGATAATTCCGATCATTCTGGGCTCTTTGCTGGAAGCTGCCTATCTTTTTCGCTGGTTTGGCATTGCGGTTAAAAACGAAGCAACCGAACCTGTTAAATATCATTTCAATAAAATAATTCCGCCTGTTATTGCTGCCTTGAGCCTGCTGGTCATCTATCCTGTGTTCTCCTCATATCTCACCTATACCCGCATAATATTCCAGATACCTTTGCTGGCTGTGGCAATGCTTGGGATCATGCACTTTTTACCCTCTAGAATTCAGGGTATCCTGATGATCGTCATTCTGGCTTTTTTCGGCTTGTTTATCTATCCGCTGGCAGAAGGCATTGTTAAGATATTTGAGTTTATGTTTATTGCCGGTGGCATTATTATGACTATTGCCAGTCTGAATACTAACAAAAAAAGAAGAGGATATTATGAATTTCTGCTGATGCTGATCCTTTCGCTCGCTTATATTCCCCTGGCAAAAACAAATATCGAATTCTTTATCACCTGGGAATTTATGACCATCAGTTCCTGGCTGCTGATCCTCCGCGGCAGGAATGGCGAGAAACCGGCATTGACCTATATTCTATTCTCTCTGGGTGCTGCCTTTATGATCCTTATCGGGTTTGCACTCAGTTATGCTGAAACTGGACAAATAGCCTTGCAATATTTAGGTTTCTTACAGAAAAATGCTGTTCCCGTCTATATTCTCCTGGCTATGGGATTTCTGGTTAAAGCTGCTGCAGTGGGTGTTCATATCTGGCTGCCTGGTGCCTATTCCGAGGTTGAAGATGAGATTTCTCCCGTATTTTCGGGTATGATGAGCAAGATCAGCCTCTGGGGATTTATCATGTTAATGGGATTCATGGGCAGCAAAGCCATCGGTATTGTTGAATTACCTGTTCTACTGGGCTGGATAGGTGTGATCACTGCCTTCTATGGAGCGTTAATGGCTGTTTTCCAGGAGGATATCAAATATCTGCTGGCATATTCATCCATGAGTCAATTGGGTTTTATGGTTCTCTCCGTTGCCCTGCTCAGTCATCTCGGCTGGACAACTGCCCTCTATATGTCAGTAACGCATCTCTTCTTTAAGGGCATGCTCTTTCTGGCGGTTGCGGGGATTGTCTCACGAGTGGGAACCAGGAACATGTACGAAATGGGTGGACTTATCAAGCGGATGCCGGCAACTTTTATCTCCGTATTAATAGCCATCATTGCCGTATCTGGCGTTCCTCCCTTATCGGGTTTCGGAGGCAAGTGGCTGCTCTATACCGCTCTGCTGGAAAAAGGCTGGTATCTGCAAGCCGGACTTTCTTTCTTTGCCGGTGCAATTGCTTTTCTCTATCTTTTCCGGCTGATACATACTATTTTCCTGGGGCAGCTTAAATCTAAGTTCTGGGAAGTTAAGGAAGCTTCACTGTGGTATATTGTTCCCCAATTCATCTTTGTAGGAGCAATTATGGCAGTTTCCACTTTTCCGAATCTGATCCTTAAACCGATCATGGCAGCCGTGGAAACCCAATTTTCTTCTCAAGTAAGCTGGCAGGGTTACAAAGTGATCTCCACGCTGGGCTACTGGAATGGTAATGCTGTGATGTTGATCACTATGGGTGTATTCATGGTGCCCTTGATCTGGCTGCTTATCCGCGTCCGCATGGTGCAAAAGGTGGAGCAATTCAATATTGTGTATGCAGCCGAAAGACCGGATAGACCCGAGACTACTCATTTTGCTTATAATTTCTTTGCTCATTATCAGAAGGCTCTGGGCTTCCTGGTTCAGCATCAAGTAACAAATTTCTGGAATTCCGTCAGTGAATGGTTTCATTCTCTCAGTGCGACGTTCCGTCATATTTACTCTGGTAATGCTCAAACTTATGCACTGCACATCATAATTTATATCGTGGTCTTATATTCTCTCCTGGGGGTGAATTAACATGGAAAATGGTTTACTGATCA
>CAZAHZ010000114.1:0-10368 GCA_964485055.1 uncultured Candidatus Cloacimonadota bacterium | reverse complement strand
ATAGTTGACAAGTATATCATTAACAATTAGATTTTGCTCAAATTCATAAAGTTGGAGGGATAATGAAAATCTGGACATTATTTTTAATTTTTATTCTGGTTTTAACCACCTCGTGTGCACATTTTAAAAAGGAGAAGAAGATGGAACTACCTGGAAGGGGAGGTCTGGTCATCGCAAAATTCACTGATGAATCTAAACTGCAAGACGCAGGAGCAAAAGTAAAAGATATATTATGGAGATATAATGGCATCATAGTTCAATCAGTAGAACAGCTTGGCGAACTAAAAACACAAGTCACTACTGAAATGGTTGATGTGGAACTTTACCGTCAGGGGGAGTTGCTTTGTTTGCAGATACCGGCGGGACAGATCGGAATATATTTATTACCATTAGCTCAAAAGCGGACAATCGATAAAGACGCAGTGATCATCGAAGGAATCGGAAAATTACAATGGGGCAAAGATATGGACAACAGTTTTTTCGGAGCACTCACACAAATAGAAGAACTGAAAGGGCAGAAGCTATCATATAACGATCTGATGGTATTATCGGGTTATGGCATTCGCACCAGTTTTTTCGAGAGCTGGTGTCCCAGTTCCGTCGATGCAACTTGCGGCTTTGATTGTGGCAGTGAGATACTGACCAATTTAGGCTATAAATATGAATACCTCTTCCTGAAAGGAAAAGAAAAATTAGATGCAAATCCGGAACTCAACGCATTCGAGCAAGACGAACTAATTGAAAAGATCACCAGTTCAATTGATAATGGCTGGCCAGTGTTAGCAATAGATTTGATCGAAGTACCGGAATGGGGTATCGTCACAGGCTATCAGAAAAATGGAAAAGAACTGTTCTGCCGTACCTATTTCGATAAATCGGAAGGTTACGAAATTGCTCAGAAAATCCCCTGGGTCGTCCTCAGGATTTATGATAAAGAAGAGTTAGATATTGCTCCGCTTTATAAAAAAGCTCTTACGCTTGCCGAAAAACTATATGAGACAGAAAGTTTTAATGGTTACACCAATGGCATAAAAGCCATTCAAACCTGGATAACTCATCTCCAAAATGAAGAAGATATCCTGAAACAAGAACCTGCAGTATTCACCGAGATAAGTTTTGATAATAGCTGGATATATTATTGCCTGGCAGATGCGCGAGCGAAAACAGCAAAATACCTCTTAGAACATAAGGCTGATTTCCAGTTAGATGAAGCAATGTTTACTGAATTATGTGATATTTACAACAGGGAAGCAGATATTCTGATGATGGGTATGCAGAATACTGCACCGCTGGAAGGTAACAACGATCCGCAAACCTGGACACCGGAAATGCGTACTCGGCAGATACTCACGCTGGAGGAATTCCTAAACCTTGAACAAAAAGCGATGCAACTTCTCAAAGCTATCTCAGGACAGGGAAAAATATAGTTAAGAAGCGGGGGAAATTGTTATAATCTCTTTGGAGGGAGATTTTGGCTGAAAGGTTTTTTTGGGCGAAATTAGTAATTTCTGAGGATTGATCGGCGCCGATTTCGAAGTAAATCATAGCGGGTGAATTCAAGTAGGATTTTGCGTTATTGAGGATTTTTTTATAGAAATATAAGCCATTTTCCGGGACAAGCAAGGCGTTAGCAGGTTCGTAGAATAACTCGGGCGCAAGAGCCTGATAATCCTGGGCTGAGATATAGGGCGGATTACTGATAATGAGATCGAATTTTCCTTCTACATGAGAGAAAATATCTGAATTAACGAAAGTGATGAGGCAATTATTTTCATTAGCATTCATTCGGGCAATATTTAAAGCTGGTTCGGAGATATCCGTGGCTGTGATCTGCCATAGGGGTCTGGCTTTTTTCAGTGAGATAGCAATTGCACCGCTGCCGGTGCCGATGTCGAGTACATTTAATTCATTTTGGGAATTTTCCTTGAGAATAATGTCAACCAGTAATTCTGTTTCCGGGCGTGGAATGAGGACATCCGGTGTGACTTTTAGCAGGGAATTATAAAATTCCACGTAACCGAGCAGGTATTGAAGAGGATAATGCGTGCAACGTTTTTCTACCAGTTTCAATATTTCATTTTGCAGTGAAGAAGAGATAACCAGATCGGCTTTCAGATAAATTTCAAACCTGTCTATCTTAAGGAAATGCGAGATGATCTGTTCAGCTTCAGCCTGAGAGGAATTAATGCCAGCCTGGGCAAGTTTTTGTTTGATCAGAGAACAGAATGCAGTAATAGAGAGCATGCCGGTAAACCACTGAAGTGGTTAATACATTGTATAATAGTATTTTACCACCAAATAAATTTGGTGGTTAATGAGAAATAAAAAAAGTCAAGGTTTAAATAATCCGAAACAGCAGCTTGATAATATCTTCTCATTTTTAATTTTTCATACTTAATTTTCAATTTAGTAGAGTTAGTATCCGCGGAGTTTTTTAAGTAATTTTTCCTGGATGAGAGCTGGGACTCTTTCATATTTGAGGAATTCCATGGTGTAAATGGCTCGACCCTGGGAGAGACTTCGGAGCCTGGTGGAATAGCCAAATAGTTCACTCATGGGAATTTCGGCAATAATTTCCTGTTTTTCTTTTATGTCTGCACGTATTGTATCAATCTTGCCACGTTTAGCATTTATATCACCGATAATATCACCAGTGGAAGTATCGGGAGTAATCACGGAAACGAGCATAATGGGTTCCATGATGATGGAGACAGCTTTCTGTAAACCGAGATTTACAGCCATGGAAGCAGCAATATTGAAGGCAGTTTCATTAGAATCGACTTCATGATATTTACCACCGATCAATTCAATCTTGATTCGTTCTACGGGAGCACTAAGCAGGGGTCCATCCAGCAGTGCATTCAGAGAGCTTTTTTTTATAGCCTGCCAGTAAATGGCAGGAACAATCGTTTCAGTGATATGAATTTCGAAGATATTTTTCTTTGTTGGTGGCAATTTGGCAAGATCAACGGGAGTCAACCTGAGATCAACAATAGCATAATGTCCTTTTCCACTCATTTCGCGGATAAATTCTCCGTGAGAGACAACAGATTTAGCAATAGTTTCTTTATATGAGACCTGAGGTGTACCTACATTGGCATTAACATTAAATTCTCGTCTCAGGCGATCTACAATGATTTCCAAATGCAATTCACCCATTCCGGTAATCAAAGTTTGACCAGTATCCTTATTCAGAGTAACATGAAAAGTGGGGTCTTCTTCTTCAAGTTTGGCGAGTGCATCAGAAAGGTTTTCCTGATCGGCTTTTGTTCTGGGCTCAATAGCAATAGCAATAACGGAGTCGGGAAAAGCGATTTTTTCCATCAAGATATCTTGCCCGAAAGAAGTAATGGTATCGCCGGTTTTAAGATCACGGGCACCTACAATAGCTCCGAGATCGCCAGCCTGTAATTCATCAACATCGATCTTTTTATTAGAGTGCATCTGCAACAATCGAGAAATTCTAATTTTTTTACCGGTGCTTTGATTAATAATAACTTCGCCTTTTTTAGCAGAACCGGAATAGACGCGAGTATAAATCAGTTTACCGAGGAATTTATCTATCTGCACTTTAAAAACAAGAGCAACAAAAGGTTCATCAGGGTCTGGCGTAAGCCGAATTATCTGATTATCGAGATTTTGAGCTTCGGGCGGAGACACTTCCAAAGGCGACGGGAGGAAATCGGTGATGGCATCAAGCAGAGGCTGGATACCAATATTTTTAAGGGCAGAGCCACAAATAATCGGAACAAATTGATGATATATTACACCTTCCCTGATAGCTGAAATGATTTCTTTTTCGGTGAGATCGCCATTTTCCAGGTAACTTTCCATGATATTATCGTCATAATAAGTGATGTGCTCAAGCAATTGATGCCGTGCATCTTTTGCAGCTTCCAGCAAATCTGCGGGTATTGGCTCATGAGAATAGCTCAAACCAAGTGTAGCTTTATCCCAAATGAACATCTTCATTTTTATCAGGTCTATAATACCGGAAAATTTGTCTTCCCTGCCAACCGGTAATTGGATAGGAAAAGCATTTGTGGTTAGCCGGTGATGGATCATATCAATAACATTATAGAAATCAGCCCCGGAGCGGTCCATTTTATTGACAAGAGCCAGCCGGGGAACACGATAACGATCAGCCTGGTGCCAGACAGTCTCGCTTTGCGGTTCCACACCACCTACTGCACAAAAAACACCGACTGCTCCATCAAGTACTCGCAAAGACCTTTCTACTTCAGCCGTGAAATCCACATGTCCGGGTGTATCAATAATATTAATGCGTTTATCTTTCCAGAATATGGAAGTAACAGCCGAAGTGATAGTGATACCTCGTTCTTTTTCCTGGATCATCCAATCCATCACAGCATTGCCGTCATGTACTTCACCCATCCGATGGATAATCCCGCTATAAAACAGAATACGCTCAGTTGTAGTCGTTTTCCCGGCGTCAATATGAGCCATAATTCCGATATTCCGGAGAGCCAGCATTTGCTCGTTCATTGGAAATTCCTTAATCAGTCAATAAATAAAAAGCGAAAGATATCCTCTCAGGGATACCTTTCGCTAATATTTTTAGAGAAAATTAAAATCTGAAATGGGCAAAAGCCTTGTTTGCTTCCGCCATTTTATGCGTATCTTCGCGTTTTTTGATACTTGAGCCTTCTTTTTTATAGGCAGCCAGCAATTCATTTGCCAGCTTTTCAGTCATCGTTTTTTCATTGCGATTGCGTGAAAAAGTGATAAGCCATCGGAAAGCAAGAGCCTGGGCATTTTTTTGAGTAACCTCAGTAGGAATTTGATAATTAGAACCACCTACACGCCTGGAAACCACTTTAATCAAGGGTTTAACATTATCAATTGCCTGAAGAAAAACTTCCAGGGGTTCTTTACCGGTTTTCTTTCCCAAAATATCAAGAGCATCATAGACAATGTGTTCAGCCAGACTTTTTTTGCCTCGCAGCATGATCACGTTAATGAACTTGCTCAGTACCAGTGAATGAAATTTTGGATCAGGATAAATCTGTCTTTCCAGTATTTTACGTCTTCTTGACATGCATTCCCCCTACTTCTTCGGTCTCTTGGTTCCATACTTGGAACGGCTATTGGTACGGTTTTCTACTCCAGCGGTATCAAGAGCACCGCGGACAATATGATAACGGACACCGGGCAAGTCCTTAACACGACCACCACGCACGAGCACAATGGAGTGTTCCTGCAGGTTGTGTCCTTCACCAGGTATATAGGCAGTGATTTCGAAGCCATTGGTTAATCTTACCCTGGCAACTTTTCTCAGAGCGGAATTGGGTTTTTTGGGAGTAGTGGTATAAACCCTTGTGCAAACGCCACGTCTTTGAGGACATGACAACAGTGCTCTGTTTTTCTTCTTTTTAATAATGCGATTACGTCCTTTGCGGACTAGCTGATTAATTGTAGGCACATTTTCCTCCGTTTTTTTATTTAAAATCGAGTAAATCATCCAGGTTTTCTGCAGACTCGCTATGAGCGAATTGTCTGACTATCTCTTCAATTGTATTCCCTTCGTTAACCGCTTCCTGAACAAGATGGTTAAACGCCTTCGTTCCCGTACCTACCGGGATCCTGTGACCGATAATGATAGATTCTTTCAAACCTTCCAGATCATCAACCTTGCCTTCAATGGCTGCCTGAGTCAGAACTTTGGTGGTTTCCTGGAAAGAAGCTGCTGAAAGCCAGCTATCAGTCAGAAGGGATGCTTTGGTAATACCAAGCAACAATTGTTCATGAGTGGCTCCTTCGCCACCTTCATTTTCGATCCTGTTGTTTTCCTTTAATACTCGATTTCTATCTACTATTTCACCTTCGAGGAACATGGTATGTCTAGGATTGATAATGCGTAACTTTCGGAACATCTGCCGAATGATCACAGCAATATGTTTATCATCAATCTTCACACCCTGTTTACGATACACTTCCTGGATTTCATCCAGAATCAATTTTTGAGCAGCTTTCACACCACGTGCTTTGAGGATATCATGAGGATCAAGAGGTCCGCTGCAAAGCGGATCACCACTTATCACCTGATCATCCTGATGAACATTCAAGCGCTTTCCGGGTGGAATAATGTATTTTTTCTCGCTGCCATCTTCTGCTTTCACATATATTAATCTTCCCGATTTACTGAGATCCCCGATAGTAACAACACCATTGATCTCAGATACAATCGCCTTATCCTTGGGCACTCGAGCTTCAAACAAATCCTGAACCCTGGGCAGACCGCCTGTGATGTCACTTTGCTTGGAGGTTATCCTGGATGACTTACCCAAAATATCGCCCGGATGCACATAAACACCATTATCAAGATTATCTTCCAGCTTCAAACTATTAGGTAACACAACCAGTGCTTCACTGCCATCTTCACGGATAATCTTGATCTGAGCCTGCAATTTTCGATCTTTGCTTTCGATAATTGTACGCTCCCGCTGACCAGTAATATCATTAAATTCTTCTTTATAGGTAACATCCCGTTCATAGTGTTCAAACTTGATCACACCCTTGTCAGTAGCAATCAGAGGATTATTATATGAATCCCATTCAAACAGCTTGGTTCCTTTAGCAACCTGATCACCGTTTTCAACGTAAATAGTGGCAGCATATTCAACTTTCAATGTTTCCAGTATTTCGGTTTGTGGTCTGGCAATGATCTGTCCCTTTCTGATATTGATATCCAGAATAGCGGCATTAACATCATAATCAGGTGGAATTTTCAGCCATTTTTCGCCTTCTTTTCCGGTGAATTTGATATAAGGATGCGTGTCATGCTTCAATATTCTTAGAATATTGCCTTTGCCTTCTATGGTCTCGATCTCAATATAGTTCTCATCTTTGAGGAATTCATGCAGTTCAATAGTACCACCGAATGGAGCAATGACTGGTCTGGAAACTATCTTGATGCGACCGAGATTACTGGTGGAAACCTGTTTGCCTTCCCGGTTTATAACCGTATTAAGCCTTTCGAACTTCACATATCCGTCAGTTTTGGCAATCACTTCAGCTTTTTCCACTTCCGTACTGGTGGTTCCACCAATATGGAATGTACGCAAAGTCAACTGAGTTCCCGGTTCTCCAATACTTTGAGCAGCAATAATGCCCACTGGTTCACCAATTGTAACCGGTTTATGTGTAGCTAGATTTCTACCGTAACATCTGGCGCAAATACCTCTCTCATTTTCGCAGGTCAATGCCGAGCGAACTTTAATGCTGTTAATACCATGATTTTGGATCAATAACGCCTGCTCATTAGTAATTTCAGTATTTGCCTGGACGATTAATTCTTCAGTGACCGGATCAACGATATCTTCCAGAGCAGTTCTACCCTTGATACGTTCCGACAAAGGTTCAACTACTTCCAAACCTTCTTTCAGAGCGGTTACTTCAACCCCTCCTATGGTACCGCAGTCTTCACTGGTAATCACAGCATTCTGGGCAACATCTACGAGCCTTCTGGTCAAGTAACCAGCATCAGCGGTTTTCATGGCAGTATCTGCCAAACCTTTCCGGGCACCGTGAGTGGACAGGAAATACTCAAGAACGGTTAGACCTTCTTTAAAGCATGATTTGATCGGGGTTTCTATTACATCTGGCCCCGCATCGACACCACCTTTGGAAGGTTTGTCCATTAATCCTCTCATTGCACCTAACTGCTTGATCTGGTCTTTACCACCACGAGCTCCGGAATCATACATCATGTATATGGAATTAAATCCATCCTGGTCTAATGCCAATTCTTTCATCAATTCATTAGTCACTGTCTCCGTGGTAATCTTCCATTTGTCAATGATACGGCTTAATCGCTCCGTATCTGTGATAACACCATTCATATAATCTTCGTAAATTTCCACAACTTCTCTTTCAGTAGCTGCAATGATCTCACCCTTTTTCTTCGGAGAGATCACATCGGCAAAACTAAAAGTAATTCCTGCTTTAGTAGCATATTTATATCCCAGGTCTTTAATGTCATCCATAAAAATGGCAGTTTCATTCTGACCCACTGCATTAAAACAATCCATCGCCAGATCGTTTAACTTGGCTTTGGTCATGGTATAATTAACAAATGGTAATTCATCCGGGATAACAGTATTAAATATAAACCGTCCGACAGTGGACGTTATCATCTCGCCCCTGTAAATACAGCGAACCCAGGTATGCAGTGTAAGCTCGCCTTTTCTCCAGTTATTACTGGTAACGTAATCACCCTTCTGCTCTGTCAATAATTCGTGCTGATCATAAGCCAGCATTAATTCATCAATAGAGCTGAAATGTCGCATTTCTTTGATATCAGGAATATCTTTGGAACGCACAAGGGTCAGATAATAATTACCCAGCACAATATCCTGATTGGTAGCCATCGCCAGTTTTCCACTGGCAGGCAGAATAAGATTACGACTGGAAAGCATAAGGACTCTTGCTTCCATGCGTGCTTCAAAGGATAATGGCACATGTACTGCCATCTGGTCACCATCAAAATCCGCATTAAATGGAATACACGCCAGAGGATGAAGCTGAATCGCTTTTTCCTCGATCAGCACGGGCATAAATGCCTGGATACCATGTTTGTGAAGCGTTGGTGCTCGATTTAGAAGAACGGGATAATCCTGAATTACCTCTTCCAGGATCTTCCAGATTTCGGGTCTTTGCTTCTCAATGAGTTTCTTGGCTGATTTTGCTTTCTCTACTTCTCCCAGAGTTTCCAGTCTTTCGATTATAAATGGTTTAAATAATTCAATTGCCATTTCTTTAGGTAAACCACATTGATGTAACTTCAGCTCAGGACCTACCGTGATCACTGATCTGCCGGAATAATCAACTCGCTTACCTAACAGGTTCTGACGGAACCGTCCGGTTTTTCCTTTCAACTGGTCTGCCAGAGATTTTAATGGTCGGTTTCCACGACCCTTATAAGGTCTGCTCTTGCGGGAATTATCTATCAGAGCATCAATAGCTTCCTGCAACATTCTCTTTTCATTCCGCAGGATCACTTCCGGTGCATTAATATCCAATAACCCGTGCAACCGGTTATTTCGGGTTATAACCCGTCGGTATAGCTCATTGAAATCTGCCGTAGCAAATCGCCCACCATCCAATTGGACTAATGGTCGAAGGGTAGGTGGTAGTACCGGTAAAACTTCCAGAACCATCCAGGCAGGATTATTCTGGGATTTTCGGAAGGCATCTACAACTTTCAGACGCTTGGTTAACTTCTGCTTTTTCTGGTTTGAAGTCTCCATCTTGATACGGGTACGCAAGTCCATCGCTTCTTCTTCCAGATTCATTTCATCTAAAAGGATTTTTATTGCTTCTGCACCCATCATGGCTATAAAATCTTCACTCATCCGATCCCTAATATCATAATATTCTTCCACATCTATCAGAGTCTTCTTCTCAAATTCATCCTGATTACCAGGATCAATAACAATATAAGATTCATAGTAGATGATCCTTTCCAGTTTGGAGATAGACAGATCAAGCAAAGTTCCAATAATACTAGGCATGCTTTTTACAAACCAGATATGTGCAATCGGAACTGCAAGTTCTATATGCCCCATCCTCGATCTTCTTACGCGTGAGGTGGTGATCTCCACTCCACAGCGATCGCAGACCTGATTGGCAAATCTTTTCTTTTTATATTTACCGCAACTGCATTCGTAATCTTTTTCCGGTCCAAAGATCCTTTCGCAAAATAGACCCCCCTTTTCCGGCTTGAAGGTGCGGTAATTTAAGGTGTCGGGTTTTGTTACTTCACCATAAGACCATTCTCGTATAGCATCCGGTGAAGCTATTTTAATCCGTACTTTATCATAGTTCTCAATACGCTTGTTTCTCTTTATTTCACGTATCACCTAATCTCCTCCAATCTCTACTGGTTGATTTCTTCAGGTTTTACTGAGATGAATTCTATATCAAAGCAGAGAGATTTTAATTCACTTACCAGCACATTAAATGACTCCGGAACCCCCGGTTTAGGAGGATTCTGCCCACTTGAAATTGCCTTGAAAGCATTGGTGCGACCGTCAACATCATCTGACTTGATGGTCAACATTTCTTCTAACAGCCTTGATGCTCCATAGGCTTCCAAAGCCCAGACTTCCATCTCACCAAGACGTTGACCGCCATGCTGTGCTTTACCACCCAAAGGTTGCTGAGTGATTAATGAATAAGGTCCCGTAGATCGGGCATGCATTTTGTCAGCCACCAGATGATTAAGCTTCAGCATATACATTACACCAACAGTTACTCTTTCTTTAAATGGTTCCCCTGTCTTCCCGTCATAAAGCACCATCTTTCCATCAATTGCCATATTCGCTTTGATCAATTCCGTTGTTATGT
>CAZAHZ010000113.1:0-10476 GCA_964485055.1 uncultured Candidatus Cloacimonadota bacterium | reverse complement strand
GATAATTGTTGATAAAATTCTGTAATTTCGTCTGGGATTGTTTCATAGGAGTTGTATCACTCAATGTGCACGAGAAATGCGGAAAATTACTGGAAAATGCCGAGTAAAATTTTTATTTTTTGGAAAATAAGGGAGGGCTGGTAACAAGAAAATAGAAGATCATGAATAAATGTCCCGGTATTCTATGTTGTCTTTCAGGGACTTCAACAAACAGGGGCAGGCTGCGAGATATACAGAAAAGCCTCACGACAAATGCCTGCCCCGTAATAAATCTACTACCATTTTTCGTCATCAGGTAATGACGAATTTGCCGGATATTGGAGTAGAATTATTTTATTCTTTATTATAATAAGCACCAGCCAAAAGACAGTTCAACGCCAGACAATCTATGCTGTCAGACTAAAATTACTCTTGACAGTATCCAATCTTAACGAGAACAATATTTCTCAGCATAATAAATGCTGGGTATTTATAATATCTACTTCCATAATAGTAGATATGGAAGGGAGTGATTTTTGAGTAAAACGAGACAGGAAAATTTGGCAGAAGAGAATTTTTATACACATTATTATCAGAAAGCACTATCAATAGGCGAGTATTTTTGCCGTAAGTCTGATTATGCTCAGGAGATAACCCAGCTTACGACGATAAAACTCTTTTTATGGAGAGATAAAATAGAAAAACCGGATAAATGGGTTTATCGGGTTGCCAGAAATTATTCACTTCAGTTGTTGAAGAAAATACAAACCAATACTGAATTCATTGATTCTATCGGACAAAATGAGACTGAGGCAAGTTTTCCTGAACTGATCGAACACCTTGATTTGGATAATGTGCTGCATGAAATACCGTTAGAATTTATTAACACTGGGGATTTCGCACTCGCCCGGGATTATTTTATTAGAGAACTGGAATTTAATGATCTGGTTGAGCGTTATTCATTGTCTCCTGTAAAGTTATCGGAAAAGCTATATAATATCAGGCAGGAAATAATACTATATCTTAAATTCAATAGTGGTTTTAAGATAGTAGGAAAAATACCAGGTACCCGCTTGAATCGTAATATTATGAATTTTATCCATAAATTGAAGGAGAGCCTGGAGATGCGAGATTTTACTGAGATCATCAGATATATGGATAAACCCACTAATCTGGAAGATTTGAAAAAGGTAAAAATAGTGCAGAAAGTACTCAGATACGAATTGCATTATCTTGAGCCGGGGATTTATAGGTTGCATGTGATATATTTACTTGAGGGTAATATTCCTTATACAATATCTTTGAAGATCAAGCTAACAAACTGGAAGAAAATCAGGGTCATATCCGAATTAAAATTACCGTCGAAAGTGATCAAAATATCACATGAAGATGTGGATGATTATGCCCGGATGCTATTAATAAAAAAATATTCGGGTGAGAATCTTCTCAATAATGATGAAATCTGCGAAGTAATAAAAAACTCAAAAGCTACAGAAATTAAAATTTAATCCGAGATAGTTATGTTACCACAAAATGTAGCAAATATGATCTTCTTGCAACCTGTATATCCACTTCTATGTCTTTTATAATTATCTAATGTCAACATACAAGGGGCAGACCCATGTGTCAGCCTTACGGTAGAAGAGAAATATGTTTTTTTAAAATTCCGGGGGATGCAAGTATCAGAAGGCAAAGCTATTGACAGGAAAGGTGCAAGAGATATAAATCAAAGAAAGTAGGAGAGTTGGGAAGTATTCACTTGACAGGAGCGGGGGAAAGAAAAAAAACTAGAAAAAGTAGTGTAAAATATTAATCAGGTGGATTAAATGCTAAAGAAATTTTTGAGTCTCTTCGCAAACGATATAGCAATAGATTTAGGGACAGCCAACACATTAGTATATAAGAAGAATGTGGGAATAGTAATAGACGAACCTTCAGTGGTAGCAGTAAGTTCGGATAATAAACATATTCTGGCGATGGGAGAGGCAGCCAAGGCGATGCTGGGAAAGAATCCCGAGGAAGTGCGGGTGATCAAGCCGTTGAAGGATGGTGTGATCGCAGATTTTCAGGTGACGGAACTGATGTTGAGGGATTTGATATTACGGGCACAGCGGAAGAAGTTTTTATTAAAACCGCGGGTATTGGTCTGCGTTCCTTCGGGCATCACAGAAGTAGAGAAACGTGCAGTTCGAGATAGTGCATTACATGCAGGAGCGAGGGAAGTCTATTTAGTCTCAGAGCCAGTGGCAGCAGCTATTGGAGCAGATTTACCGATAGATAAACCTCAGGGCAATCTGGTGATGGATATTGGGGGAGGCACCACGGAAATAGCCGTGATCTCATTATCTCATATAGTGGTGCACAGTTCGATCCGCGTAGGTGGTGATAAGATGGATGTAGCGATCGTGAATTATCTGAGGAAGAAGCAGAATATCTTTGTGGGGATACTGACAGCGGAGCGTGTGAAGATGGAAATAGGCTCGGCATATCCATTGGAGAAGGAATTAACGATGGATGTGAGAGGCAGGCATATAGTAACAGGCTATCCAGTAACCGTCCAGATCAATTCCACAGATATCCGGGAAGCTTTGAATGAGACAGTGCTATTGATGATAGATGCAGTAAAGAGGTTATTTGAGAAAACAGCACCAGAACTGGCAGCGGATATAGCCCAGCGGGGTATAATTCTGACCGGTGGAGGTGCCAAACTTATGGGTCTTGATCAGAAGATACGAGAAGCAGTAGATCTGCCGGTGCATGTGATGCCGGAATCATTGACCTGTGTGGTGAAAGGAAGTGGACAAATTCTGGATAACCTGGAAGAATACCGAGCAGTGCTGATCAAGAAAATAGAAAATTGACAAAGATATATCGTTTAGTTATCTATTTGATCCTGACCATATTTTTAATGTTGGGCAGTAAGGAATTTCGATATAATAAAGCCCAGTTTCTAAGCGGAACTATATATTTTCCATTTATATATTCAATCAACTGGATAGAATCACATCTGGATTTGATGGGAGAGAACTGGCGATTACTCAATGAAGTGGCACGGCAGCAGATAGCAATCAATAATTTAAATCAGGAACTGGATAATTATCGTAAACAGAATATAGAATTTACAGCACCGGTGTATGATTATATCACAGCGAATGTGATAGGCAGCAGCGGGAATTATGGTCAGAGATATTATATTCTCGATCAGGGCAGCAAAGCAGGTATCAAACCCAATATGCCAGTCTTGGGGACGGAAGGGATAATAGGTAAAGTGGTAACGACGGGGCGTAATTATTCATTATTAATACCATTTGATCATGTTGATTTCAAACTGGGAGTGATGCTTCGCAAGAATTTTCTGCATGGTCTGCTTGAAGCTGATCTGGAAGGCAGGATATATATGAACATGATGCGTGTAGGCAGTGAAGTCAGTTTGGGAGATACAGTGGTAACATCGCATTTTTCAACCACCTTTCCGGCATTCTATCCGGTGGGAACAGTAAACAAAATCAAAATAGCAGTGGACAGATTGAACCTGAATGCAGAGATAGAGCCATTTAGCAATCTGCCGTCAATGACGACCGTGATAGTGTTATTATATGAAAATAAAAATGAATATGACAATGAACTGGGAATAGAAGATGAAATCTCAAACTAAAAAGTACGCAGACCGAATTTATGTTAGAATACCCATTAAGACCAGGATACTTCAACCGGGTGATGATCTGGTTGGGATAATCCGCGAATATGCCGGAGATCTGCTTAATCCGGGGGATATAATAACTATTTCCGAGAGTCCGCTGGCAATAACGCAGGGCAGAGCGAAGCCATTATCGGAGATCAAGCCGGGATTTTGGGCAAACCTGCTATGGCATTTCGTATCAAAAGTACCTTACGGGATAGGATTACGGGCGCCGGCGAGTATGCAGTGTGCCATCGAAGAATGCGGAGTGGTGCGGATAATATTTGCAGCAGCGATTGGAGGACTGGGACGGCTGCTGGGTAGACGCGGCAAGGGAGATTTTTACCGCATAGCCGGAATGCAGGCAGCATTGATAGATGCAGCCCATACATCGCCAGTGCCGCCTTACGAAGAATGCGTGATCAAGGGGCCGCTTCATCCTGAGAAAGAAGCTGCCAGGATCAGCAGTGAAACAGGATATGAAGTGGCAGTTATGGATATTAATGATATTGGCGGTAGCTGGATGATAGGCGGTTCAGCAGGAATTGACAAAGCGATGCTGGAAGAAGTGATGAATGATAATCCCCAGGGACAGGGAGCAGAGCTAACACCGCTTTGCCTGATTCGAGAAATACATGTTTTTTAGTGTAATATTCGGGATAATAATCTTATATTTTCAGATATTTAAAGCAGGTGATTTGAGTATCTGGGGAGTATCACCCAATCTATTGATAGCGTATTCAGCCTATCTGGGAGCCTACCAGGAAGAGAAATGGTCATTACCATTATTATTTTTTCTGGGCTTAGCTTATGATCTGATGTCGCCGGAAACACTTGGGATCAATACACTTCTGCTTCTGGTGATCTGCTGGACTACAAATTTTCTGCGTAAGCGTATAATGGAGCCGAAATTAATATCTATAGCGATCCTATCACTGTTGTATAATTTTTTTTATTACCTGATATTTGGCTTATATTATTCATTCCAGACAGAGGATATAAGTTTCCTATTTATAACATTTATTCTTTCTATGATCATCAATACGGTGATTTCAGTCATTCTGTTCTATTTTCTATTTTTGTTATCTCATCTTAAATTAACTTTACGCTGATGTATCGGAAATATGTTTCTCCCTGGACAGTTACTATCATCCTGTTAGTGCTGTTTATTATACTTGTCTTTACTTTATTTAATATGCAGGTGATCAACGGTTCAAAATACCTGACAATATCAGAGAATAATTATGTTCGAATAATGAAGATCAAGCCTTTACGGGGTAATATATTCGACAGGAAATACCGTGATATAGCCTACAATAAATCTTCGGATAATCTTTATTTTACAATTTCCAAATTAAATAACAGCCGGCGATTGGCACAATTCATCAGCGAAAACTTTATGATAGATTCGCTCTCGGTGATCAAGATCATCCAGGAAAACAGATTCCGCAAATATTATGATATATCTCTGGTGAAGGGAGTTGACTATCCGAAGCTGGTGCGGATAGCAGAAAGGATGAATGAATTTCCCTCTCTGAAATTTATATCCGAATACATCAGGCAGTATAGCTATCCCAACCATTTTACAGGTCATACTGGTCCTGTGAGTGAAAAAGAATATGAGAATATGAAGGATAAGGGTTATTCACTGGACAGTGAAACCGGCAAGAATGGTCTGGAAAAGCAGTATGAAGATTTGCTGCATGGTCAAGCAGGGTACCAGTTTATCCAGGTGGATGCCACCGGTAAGAATCTGGATTTTTTAAAGCATAATCTATATAAACCGGCAATAAACGGGAAAGATCTGATATTATCCATAGATAATGATCTTCAGAACTATATCAGGAGTATTTTTCCTTCTGGGCACAAGGGAGCAATAGTGGTGATGGATGTTCGTACCGGTGGTATTCTTGCTTATTTATCCATGCCAGAATTTGATCAGAATATATACAGCAGTGTGATCAGAAATCCGGTCTGGGACAGCCTGATAAATGATCCTGATAAACCAATGCTGGATAGAGTATGCAATGGGACATATCCTCCCGGCTCAATTTTTAAAACGATCCCGGCATCACTGGCACTGGAGAATGGTTTGATCAAGCCTGACACAAAGATGGCGGAATGTACCGGAGGTATGCAGATAGGAGACCGGTATTTTAAATGCTGGTTAGAAGCCGGACATGGCAGACTGAATGTATCTGATGCAATCAAGTATTCTTGTGATGTGTTTTTTTATGATATATCACTGTTGATAGATCTGGATGAAATGAAACAATTCACAGAGCGGAATTATCTAACCTTGAAAACCGGAGTGGACCTGCCCGCAGAGCGGAAGGGTTTTTTCCCGGACACAAATTGGTATCTGGATAATTATGGAAAATATACCGGAATAATAGGACCAAAAGTCAATCTTTCTATTGGACAGGGCGAACTGCTGATAACGCCACTTGAATTTTGCGCCTATTTTTGTGCTTTGGCAAATGACGGGTTATGGCTGCAGCCCCATTTTCTAGAAGGAATAATTGATGAGGAAAAGATAGCAGTCAGAGATTATGAAAACAGGCAATTACCGATTTCGCAGGAGACAGTGCGGATTTTGCAGAAGGCACTGGACAGGACAGTCAATGAACAGTGGGGAACGGGAGCTGGAGCACGCGTGCAGGGCGTAAAAGTGTGCGGTAAGACCGGATCAGCGGAAAATCATATGGGTGAAACAACACATGCCTGGTTTGCGGGATATGCCGAATGGGAGGAGCCGGAGATAGCTTTTGTGGTTTTTGTGGAAAATGGCGGGCACGGCGGGGCTGTAGCAGCGCCTATTGCCAGTAAACTGGTAGAATTCTATAACCGATTGCGGACAGATGATCCTCAGATGTATCATCATCTTCTGAATACGGTAGCGGAGGAATAAAAAATGAATAGAATTTCCAGTCAGCCCAGATATGACACCATATTAATAACCCTAATGATCGTCCTGATGATTTTTGGAGTGGTGATGATCTATTCAGCCTCAACGACGATAATCGGTAATCAGGTGGAAAGGCAGAATTATTACATCAAGCAGATAATCTGGGTGCTGTGTTCACTTTTTGCGCTATTAGTTCTATTACAGATACCGATTGCTTTTATTGAAGCACTCATTTTGCCAATATACATAATTAATATAGCATTACTGATTTTGGTTCTTTTTTTACCGGCAATAAAAGGCTCGCACCGTTGGATAAGCCTGGGATTTGCCGGATTTCAACCTTCGGAGCTGGCAAAATTAATAACAATTCTTTTGCTGGCAAAATTATTAAATGAATCTCATCAAAGTAATCTGCAAATTCTCCGCCGGGCAGTCAGTGTATTAATCCTGCCTATGCTCTTGATTTTGATAGAACCAGATATGGGTACTGCCATGACCCTGTTTATATGTGTTTTCGCTGTTCTGGCATTCAGTGATCTCTCTTTCTGGGCGATAGTTATTATCATTAGTCCTCTGATCAGTATTATCTTATCACTGAATGCGTATATCTTTATTTTTTGGATAATTCTGCTGATCGCCTATTTTGTACGCCAGAGGATGAGTATTCTGCTGACAGGATTGACAGTTTTATTCAATTCAACGCTCTATTTTCTGGTGCCAATCGTCTGGAACAATCTGAAAAATTATCAGCAAAACCGGATTATCACTTTTATAAATCCCCTGCATGACCCCTTTGGGGCAGGTTATCAGATAATTCAGGCAAAGATAGCTATAGGTTCGGGAGGATGGTGGGGAAAAGGCTTTCTAATGGGCTCACAAAAGAATCTACAGTTCCTGCCGGAACACCATACAGATTTCATTTTTTCGGTGATAGGTGAAGAATTAGGATTTTTTAGTTGCCTGATTTTTCTGATTATTTACTTTTTGTTTTTGTACAGGCTTACAATGAATGCTGGGAAAATGAAGCGTAAATTTATGTTTTATGCCAGTGTGGGTATCATTGCAAATCTCACCATAATGATGTTTGTTAATGTGGGAATGAACCTGGGAATAGTGCCGGCAACGGGTATCCCATTACCCTTTATTGCTTATGGGGGATCAAACCTGTTGTTCAATACTCTGGCAGCAGGTCTGGTTATGAAGTTTGCAGCCCAGAAGAGCTTATTAGAGTAAAAATTGCCTGGGGGGTAATCTGGAAAAATTGCGAAGCTCCGTTTTTATTATTTTGATCGCATTTTTGCTGAGTAGTTGCGGAACGAGAATTCATTTATATACTCGTGACGAATTTCTGCAAAAAGTTAATCTGATCGAAAATTCCGGGTTCGAGGTTGTAGATAATCTGGGTTCGGAATTACCTGAAGGCTGGATAGTGCTGGATGACTACCGGAACAAAGTGATCATTGATAACCAGGTAGCTCATAGCGGAGAAAAAAGCCTGAAGATCAAAAAGCCGGACGTTTCAATTAACCTCACCTCTGATTCCTTTAATGTTAACCCCATGTGCAGTTATTATTCCCGCTGCTTTATCAGAGCCAATCAAGCAACAGATAAACCGGTAATATTTTATTTCATAACATTTGATGAGGTCAGCAAGCGTATAAACCGGTTTGCCAAGCGAATTTATCCTACTAAGGAATGGACGATGGTGGAGATCATAACTGACTCGGTTGACCAGAATTCCGTTTTCGGCAGGATAGTGCTGTCAATCCCGCAGGAATCTGACCTTAATATTTGGGTAGATGACGTGGAAAGCTATACGATCTGCGAAAATAAATAGTATTGTACCTCAAGTCACTAATAATAATCTGAGCCAGAGTCGAAAGATCACTTCAGAAAGGAATAAGATTAAAATCATCATTCCTGACCAGTAACTGATCCTGTGAAATAGATCCCGGTTCTGTGGTTCATAACGCATTTCCACGACGTGTTCGCCGGGTGGGGTCACAATTCCCCTAAGAGCATAATCAACCGGATAGATAGCAGTTTTGACGCTGTCAATATAAGCCTGCCACTGGTTCTGTTCATCAAATATTTCACTAATAACTAATAAACCTGCGTTATCATTGCTGGTATGGATGCTGATATATTCAGAATTGATCAATGCTGGACTGACAGTTGCCTTATCAGATGGAGGGAAGTTAGTATCATTGCTGAATTCAGGAATTTCATTTTCCAGATAGATAATTTTCTGAGGGTCAAATTCCGGTTTATTGATCTGGTTCAGAATGTTATTTATCCTCAATAATTGCCAATTACTGGCAAACCAGGCATAGGGCATAGTGTCCTGGATACTATATAGGGTGAGTTGATCTTGATATGTGTAACCGCAATAGGTCAAACGGTTAGAGGGTATTTTCAGATTAGAAATCAGATATTTAACATTCAGAAGTTTTAGGAGATTCCAGTTGATTTCCAGATTTTTATCAATTTCGGCTGTCAGGCATTTCTCAATTACTTTCTGGTAACGAGCCAGCGAGAACTGGTCTTTACCGCCGATGCTTTGTAAATTAATTGTCCAGCGGTTCTTTCGGAATTCACTGCCGATCGGGTATATCCTAAAGCGGGTGGAATCCGCTAATAGAAACTGATCAATTTCCTCTCCCTTGTTATCATTGAACTCGGTTTGCTGGTAATTATCCAGCCACGGAAAATAACGAACCAGAACAAAAATATCAGCAAGGAGCAGGAAACCTATACCGAGATATAATGCCAGCCTTTTATTGTCTGAGCGTGCGAGAAGGAAAAGAGAGGCTATGATGATTATCGCTCCGGTCAGATGCCAGATGCTAATTTCTGTTAATGCAATAAGGGCATTCTGATTTCTTGCCTGGAACAGAGGAATATAAGCAGTAGCCACTGCAGCCAGCGCCAGAAAAATTGCCAGTACGGTTTTCCACAAAAAATGGAGAAACTGCCGGAAACCATCATTAGCATCTATCAGATCAATAAAGCTGTAAAACAGGTAAATAGTGATCACGATCAATAGAAAAACAATGATCTCAACTTCAAAAAGATAAAAGGTGAGTATCAGCAATAATGTTAGAAGAGCAATATCTATGAGACTTCCATTTCTTTTTAGTTTTATGAGCAGATAAGCTTCCCAGGGTAAAAGCAGCAGTATCAGTCTCCAGCCATAGATCCAGACGGGTAAAAAGCCCAGAAAATACTGCGAAATGCCATAAAATAACGAACCAAGTAGACTTTCTATCAAATTATATCCTGCCAGTCGGATAAAGAAAAACACTCCTAATGCTCCCAGAATAACCAGGAAAGCGTAGAAATACTGCGATCTTAAAAGCCGGTAAAACGAAGTGAATGAATGCCAGAAAACTGTGTCATATTGAGGCATGCCACAATGCAGATTACGATTCCAGACTACAGTTTCACCGGCTTCGATAATGCCTCTGTGACCATAAAGATATTCGCTCTTAGTTCCTGAATGTGGGTCAACCTTAAATAATGGCAACTGCACGATCAGATTAAATAAGATGACCAGCATTAGCAGCAAAGCCGCTAATTCCCGTTGACGTTTTATATAGTCTGTAAACCCCAAGTTATCTCCTTATCTCTATCATTATTTTACCTCTTATTTTGTCAAAACAAATTCTCCTCCAATCTGGTATCCCCCACGAAATTAATTACATGATTGTTTTGGATTTACTATGGATTATAGGGGCAGATTCGTGTGTCTGCCTTTTTTAAAATTGAATCCTGGCTGTATAACGAATATCATCAGGTATATAATAACAGGGCAGACACATGGGTTTGACCTATCCCACCAACATCCCAGGAAAAAAGGGCAGACACATGGGTCTGCCCCTTGTATGTTGACATTAGATATTTATAGAAG
>CAZAHZ010000112.1:0-10627 GCA_964485055.1 uncultured Candidatus Cloacimonadota bacterium | reverse complement strand
ATCCCTGGTCTGATTTTCTTGAATATATATTTCCAGCTAAGTCATCCGTGTACCGTCGGTGTACTCGCAGGTGGGACGCAGATGACGACCAGGCAGACATAGATATTTTAACAGCGAAAAGAGACGAAGATAAATGGTGCGAGATTTCGACTGGTTATTATGGAGTGCATCGAAACTTTTGGAGTACATCGAAAGCGTCGATGTGTCGAGCCGAAGGTGAGAGAAATTGGCTACGGGGAATTTAATTGAAAGGTTGATATTCTATTGGGTATTTTGAGATACTGGTCTGGGAGTCAGATTGATGCGGCTAACTCCGCACGCATTGGCTATATGGAGTACATCGAGAATGTCGATGTGTCGAGCCGAAGGTGAGAGAAATTGGCAACGTAGAATTTAACTTAATGGACGTTGGTTTACAGAGTGCTGAGATTCTTAAATAATATTCTCCAGTAGAGCCATGTGTACGCTATTTTAGAGCCACGTTTCCGCATTTTCGCACCTTCACGCTTTCGTATCTTCGTGTTTTCATACTGTCGTGTTTTCGCATTTTCACATCCTCTCCTCCTCCCCTCATTCCCTTAATCCCTGGTCTTGCATTACATTAAATCAAACCCTCAATTTTACATTTTCAATTTCTTGTCAGGGCGAAATAAAAAGAAGACTGATCAATTACTCCCTCCCCCTTCTCCTCTTCGATTTCACAATTCACCAATCACCAGTCACCAGCAATAAATGTAATGATATGTAATAAAAATGTAATATCATAACTATAAACTATTATGTCAGTTACAGCAAATTATTACATTTTTGCCCTTTTTTGAAGATACATACACCTATATTTAACTTTTAAAAAATTCAACTCCCTATAATAATATAGATATCCAAGTCCTGATCAAGTAATAGAAGATACCCCATAGCTTTCTTGTCCTCTGTAGTTTTGCACGAAGGGGGGGATGCGAAGGGGTACGATTAACTACTAACCACTTTTTTTACATTGTTGTCATCCGAAATATTCAATTCTATATGGAGTACATCGAAACTTTTGGAGTACATCGAAAGCGTCGATGTGTCGAGCCGAAGGTGAGAGAAATGGGCAACGGGGAAATTAAGTTAGAGGTTGTAGATTTATTGGTGCCCTGTGATTCCTGTCTGAGTATAAGATCCATGCGGCTTACACCGCACACAGTGACATTCTCACTGTACTCCGAAAGTGGTCGATGTGTCGAACCGAAGGCGAGAGAAATTGGCAGAATACTCCGAAAGTAGGTAATAGATTCCTGAAGCTATTATAAGGCAGTAGTCTCACATCAGGTTTAACGGGCAAAATCAGGGAATTGTTCTTGACAGATTATAATTATTAATAATTATAAGAAAAGATAATTATTGAGATCAAAGAGGGGAATAGATTATGAAGTATTTTTGTTTAATTATTTTGGCTTTATTGATTTTATCCTGCAGTGAACCACCAACCAGGGATAATCCATATGACACGTATTTTGATCTGCCGGAGCCGGAGAATCTGCAGGTTGAACATATATCTTTAACCATAAAGAAAGTAACCTGGGAATATGAATTGGAAAATATTGATGGATTTATACTGAGCAGGAAACAGAATGAAAATTGGACTGAGATTGCTTCTATTGCTGCTGATAAGAGAAGCTATATTGATACTCTATCAATAAATGAGATTGTTCAATATAAAATAGTGGCTTATGCAGATCAGAATTACTCTGATGAAATGGTTTCTGATTATTTTGATAATACAATTCCAGCACCATCGGAACTTCAATATGAGCATATAAATATATACATCATTCAATTTAATTGGCAGGATAATTCAGAGGGAGAGGATGGAGTTAAGATTGATAAAAAAGTTGGTGAAAACGATTGGATTATTGAGTACGCAACAACTAATCAAAACGATGAGAATTGGATTGATGAGGAAGCAGAAGTAAATGAGGATTTATATTATAGAGTTTATAGTTATTATGTAAATTATAATTCATCTTATCTTGAAACAGGATTAATAGATAATAGTATCCCAATACCTGAGAATTTGGAATTAGAAATTAATTTTAACAGTGATAATATAATATTGACTTGGGTGTATTATTTAGCTGGGATAGAAGGTTTCAGGATTGAGAAAAAATCAGCGAACGGTAATTGGAGTTTATATGCGGATAATTTAGAACCTGAATCAAGAGAGTGGATAGATAATTATCCAGTTTATTTGGATAGTTACAGGATCAAGGCATTTTATCAGGAATATGAATCAGATCATTCTGATGAAATAATGTATGGGATTGAAGGCATGATCTATGTTGAGGGCGGCACTTTTGAAATGGGTGACCATTATGGAGATGGATATAGTTATGAGCTTCCAATTCATGATGTAACATTAAGCAGTTTTTGGATCAGTCAGCATGAAGTTACTCAGGCAGAATATGAGGAAGTGACGGGAGAAAATCCTGCTCATAATTATGGTGCAGGAGATGATTATCCGGTTTATTATGTAAGCTGGTATGATGCTGTGGAGTATTGCAATGCCTTAAGTATTCAGAAAGGTTTAACAACGTGTTATGATACCTCAGACTGGAGTTGTAATTTCAATGCAAATGGTTTTAGATTGCCTACGGAAGCGGAATGGGAGTATGCAGCACGCGGTGGGATACACTGGGAAGATAATTATAAATATAGCGGTACTACGGATGATCTGGATAGTTATGCCTGGTATTATGATAATTCCGTAAGCCATACGCATGAAGTTGAAACTAAATTACCCAACCAGCTTGGGATTTATGATATGAGTGGAAATGTCTGGGAATGGTGTAATGACCGGTATTCAAGTAGCTACTATGAAACAAGTCCAGAAGATGATCCGACCGGACCTGATACGGGCTCGCCCCGTGTGAGTCGGGGTGGCAGCTGGATCAGCCATGCCAGTTACTGCCGGGTTGCTGATCGTTACAGCGACAATCCTGCCGGCAGCAATCTCAGCTTAGGCTTCCGCTTTGCCCGTAGTTCAAGATAGAATTCCATCTTCTTTGAGCTAAAGCGGGGAAATTGCTTTATGGAATGTAGAAAGGGGCGGAGCGGTAGCGGAGAGCGGAGCGACCCTTACGGAATGGAATGAAGCAATTTCGGCGTCGGATTATATTTTCGGAGTACATCGAAAGTGTCGATGTGTCGAGCCGGAGGCGAGAGCGGATGTTTACCGGGAAATTAAGTTAGAGGTTGATAGTTTTCTGGAGCGGAATTTTTCGGAGTACATCGAGAATGTCGATGTGTCGAACCGGAGGCGAGAGGGGAAGAACACGAAGAAAAAATAGAAAATGTGAAAATGAGAAGATGTGAAATTGCGAAAAATACTCACCTTAGTTGATGCTATGGAGGATTTTAGAGAAGATGATAAAGAGATTAGTGGAAATAAAAAAAAGGATAATGTCAGAAACATGAAAAATGTAATAACACCAGATGGAACCGAGATATTACTTTATCAGACGCAAGATGGGAGTATCAGGATAGAAACCAGAATGCAGGATGAAACAGTGTGGCTCACACAGGAGCAGATGTCTTTGCTTTTTGATAAAGCAAAATCTACTGTTAATGAGCATATTAAGAATATTTACCGTGAAAAAGAATTAGAGCAGTCTATGACAATGAGAAAATTCGGAAATTCCGAATTTTCTACAAAGCATTTGATTTGTTATAATGTAATGTATACAAGGGTTGAAAGCTAATATAATAATGGAGATTGTTTTGAGAAAAATTGCTTTTTGTAAATTTGTAGCTTGTTTTAATTTGATTGGAGTTTTATTATGACTGAGAGGAATAAAAAAATTGTAGTGCAGGATAAAGAGATCAGAATAATTTCTATTAATAGTGAAGATTTTATTTCATTAACAGATATAGTGCAGGGAATAGAAAACGGTCTGTCATTGATAGAGAAATGGTTAAGGAATAAAAATACGATAGAATTTCTGGGAATATGGGAAGAGATTTACAATCCTTCTTTTAATTCCCTCGAATTCGAGGGAATATTAAGGAATGCCGGTTTGAACCACAAAGGTTACAGAGAACACAGAGTTATAAAGGTTACGCTATGATTCCTTTTAATCCGGACATAGCTAACGCCTTCTTCAGGGCAGGATTGATAGAAGCATGGGGGAGAGGAATATCTAAGATGAAGAATGCCTGCATTAAAGCAGGTGATCTTGAACTAGAGGTAGAAATTGAAAGTGGTGGATATTGGTTGAAGTTTACTTATAAGGAAACTTCAGGAGTAGTTATACCGAAACCTGCACCAGAAACGCTACCAGAAACGCTACCAGAAATGACACCAGAAACTGAGCGTAAAATTATTGCGTTATTTAAAGATAATCCCTATTTATCTTTGAGAGAAATTTCCAAAATCGTAGATTTATCTTTAAGTACGGTAAAAAGAATCTCAAAGAAACTTCAAAAAGAAGGTATATTAAAGAGAATAGGTCCTAATAAAGGCGGATACTGGAGAGTAATTGAAAATTGATCCGCCTTCATCAAATTACGGCGTGACAAGAAATGTAAAATGGAAAATTATAAGAGAGTAAAAAATGGGAGAAGATTTTTCACCACAGAGGGCACAGAGAACACGGAGAGTAAGTAATTGAAAATGAAAAATTTAAAATTATGGAAGGGCGTCAGGATGGATTCAATCTTGTTAATCCTTTAATCCTGTAAATCCTGATTCAGATAGTGAAATTATATAAGATATAAGGAGATAGATTATGAGGAGATTAATATTAGTTTTATTGCTGGTTAGTACTGGTCTTTTGCTGGGAGCAGAGTTTAAGGTTACAGGCGAGATGGCGAAGGAAGGATTTACTTATATTACCAATAATGTGCGGGATACGGATGGGGTGTATTGTGCGAGAGTGCAGGTGAATTCGGATATCAGGGGAATAAAGTTTGACAGTAACCGGAAGCCGGTGAAGATCGAACGGGATATGGGGAAATATTTTATTTATTTATCACCCGGCGAGCGGTCACTGACCTTTCTGCATGATGAATTTGCAGCTTATGAATATGAATTTCCACTGACACTGGAGGCAAATACGGCTTATGTGATGACAGTGGTGCGGAGTGGATATGGTAGTGCTGATGAAGGGCTGGTGACACTGACCTTTGAATTGAATGAGAGGGATGTGTATATAGCCAAAGGCGATAATCCGCCGATTTTGACGAAGCAGAAATCTGCTCAATACCGGTTATTATCAGGAAATTACAGTTTCAGATTCTTCAAGCAGGGCTTTGGAGAAGTGAAGCGTGATCTGGAAGTGCAGCAGGACGAATTGATCAGTATCAACCTGGAGCGGGGCGAAAGTGGGATAAAGATAAAGCTGCCGGGGATTGTGATCATTAATTCCAGCCCGGATGGGGCAGAGGTGTATCTTAATGATCAGAAAATGGGTGTAACAACCTGGCAGGATGAGCTTATTGCAGGAGACTATAAATTGACGCTTAAAGCGAAACTGCATTATACCGAGGAGCAGGAATTCAGCCTGGCGGAGGGTCAGACGCTGGAATTACCAGAGATAAACCTAAGACCGAAGTTTGGCTATTTTGCCGTGAATTGTGATCAGGCACAGGCGGAGATATTTCTGGATGGTGTGAAGCAAGGCACCGGAAAAGTGGCAAAACAGAAGATAGAGAGCGGAAATCATCTCTTGAGCGTGAAACTGGATTTATATCATGATCATAGTGAAGAATTTCTGATCAGTGATGGTGACGATAAGGAAATATCCGTGAAGATGAAACCAGCCTTTGGCAGATTGGAGATCAATTCAACTCCGGTTAGCGTGGCAGATGTGTATATTAATGGGGATTACGTGGGCAAGACGCCCTATCTGGATGAGAAGCGGATCTCGGGACAGTATCAGGTGCGGGTGGAAAAGGAATTATACTTGAGCGGAGAAGAGAGTGTGATCGTAAGCGATGAAAGCCTTACCCAGAAGACGATACTGTTGACGCAGGATTTTGGAGTGCTGGTAATAGAAGCAGAAGGCAGTGCCATCTATATTAATAATCAGTTAACAGGCAATAATAAATACCGGGCAAATCTGAAAGCTGGCAACTATGAAGTGGTGGCAAAAAAGGACAGGCATCGGGATGCCGGCAAAAGTATCTATCTGGGAGCAGGAACGGAAGAAAACGTGCTGCTTGATCCTGAGCCGATCATGGGATCGGTTTCCGTGATGAGCAATCCCCCGGCAAGCAAGGGTGCAGCTATCTGGGTGAATAATGAGAAGGAGAAAAAAACTACTCCGGCAGTTCTGCCGTTATTGATCGGAGATTACAGTATAAAGGTGCATCATCCTGATTTTCTGGAGCAGACAAAAAGAGTTAGTCTGCGTGAGGGCAGCCAGGAAAAACTGGTATTTGAGCTGGAGACCTATCAGGGCAGTATGTTGGCAAAGCGTAATAAATGGAGCAGGAGTGGCTGGATCAGTTGCGGGGCAACGATCTTAGCAGTGGGAGCAGGATTTTTGTTCAACAGCATGGGAGAAGGCTATGCTGGAGATTATGACAAAGCAGAGGGCACAGAAGCGGTTAATGATGCCTGGGATAATATGGAAAGCAGTTACAATATGCGGGATGCCTGCTATTATGTTTCAGTAGTGCCGGCGGTATATACAATTTACAGTTGGATAAAAGCCGGAAGCTATGGTAAGCAGATAGAGAAGAAGTAAATTATAGCCACAGATTACACGGATGAACACGGAGAGGAAATAAATTGAAAATTGAAAATGAAAAATTGAAAATTAGAAGATTTTACCACAGAGGAGAATTTGCGTATCCAGACCATCCCTGGTCTGGGATTTTAAGGAAGGTAAGTAAATGAATAATAATATTTTAGACCATTTTGCCGACGTCAGCAAAATGATTATCTAAGCTAAGAAGGAGTCAGAATTTGAAGATTTATAATAGACAGAGATCAGCCTATAAATGTTTTGCAGATAGAGAAGAAGTAATTTTAGAACACGTTAAAAAACGTATGAAACTGATTAACACTGATTTATTTTGGAGGTGACTTGTGACTGAACATAATGATTACCGATTGAAGATGTTTGAGGAAATCAGACATGTAAATGAATATGATTCTGAATTTTGGTTCGCAAGAGAATTGGCAGAAGTATTGGGTTATGAAAAATGGGCTAACTTTCAGAAAGTAATAACAAAAGCTAAAGAATCTTGCAAAGCATCTAATAGTAATGATTTAGACCATTTTGCCGACGTAGGCAAAATGGTAACAATTGGTTCTGGAGCAGATCGTGAAATTGATGATGTGATGCTATCAAGGTATGCATGCTATTTGATAGTTCAAAATGCTGATCCTCGAAAGGAAGCAGTTGCTTTGGGGCAATCTTATTTTGCTATTCAAACAAGAAGGCAGGAATTGCAGGATGATTTCAGGCAGTTAACAGAAGACCAGAAACGTATTGCTATTCGAGAGGAATTAAAAGATCATAACAGGGAATTAGCAGAGGCTGCTAAAGATGCTGGAGTAAGAGATCCTTTGGAATATGCAGTATTTCAGAATTACGGATATATGGGATTATATGGTGGATTAAAGGCTAAAGATATTCATAAAAGAAAGAAATTAAAGAAATCTGAGAAGATACTTGATCACATGGGAAGTTCTGAACTGGCGGCAAATTTGTTTAGGGCAACTCAAACAGAAGAGAAACTGAGAAGAGATAAAATTACAAGTAGAAATAAAGCAAATAGCACACATTTTGAAGTAGGGAAAAAAGTGAGGACTACAATAGAAGAGCTGGGTGGAACAATACCAGAAGATTTGCCAACACCGAAGAAATCTGTAAAGGAATTAGAGAAAAAGAAATTTAAAGAGTTAGATAATGAAAAATAAAGATAAGAAAATTTATACAATTGGGGATTTGTCTTCTGCTTTTCTTACGTCTCCCGTCTCCCGTCTCACGATCTTCCTCCTGCTTCTTTGCATCGTTCCGCTTGCCGCCGTGACCGTTTCTGAATTGCAGCAGAGCGATGAATACCTGTGGGGGAAGGGAGAAGCGGAAAGTTATGAGAAGGCGACAGATCTGGCACTTAAGAATCTGATCAGCAAGATCAGTGTGAAGGTGGAAGCGAATTTCACGCGGAAAGAGACTGAGGACGAAGAAGGTTATAGAAGCAGGGTGGAGCGGAACATAAACACTTATTCCAGTACAACGCTGTATAATGTGCCGGATATCATGGAGCAGACGCGGGATATGACAATCGTCTGGCGTTATATAAAAAAAGATGATCTTGAAAAGATATTTGCTGACCGCAGGTTGAAAATATTAAGTTATTACTGCTGCGGGATGGAAGCGGAAAATAAAAACCAGGTGGGTGATGCAATGCGGAACTATTACTGGGCGCTGGAACTGCTGACTACGTATCCTGATAAAGAAAGTCTTTGCCCGGAGGGAGAGAATATTACCCTGGAGACACAATTGCCAAACCGGATAAATGGTTTACTGAACGGGACAGGTTTTAATTTGCAGCGGATATATCGAGATGAGGAAAAGGACCGTAAAATCTTGAAATTTGATGTTAAATATAACGGCAGGAGCGTGGCAAACCTCAATTTCCGCTATTATACCAGTGAGAACGGCTGGAGCAAGTATAATACGGTCAATGATGGGCTGGCATATATCGAATTACCGCTGGATTTTAATGAGACAACACTGACCTTGCAGATACAGTACCGCTATGAACAGGCAGCGAATTTTGATAAGGAAGTGCAGAAAGTTCTGGCAGGGATTGAAGCGGATTACTTTACTAATAACCAGAATGAACTGGTATTAATAGGAGAAGAAGAAGAGATAACCTCAGAGAGTATCAGACTGGATGTTTATGATGTCAGGAAGCGTGAGACAATAGCTGAGTTATCTGAAAAAGATGTAGTGGAAAAAGTTATCAGGGGTTTCAGAAAAGGCAGTAAAAGTGAGTTAAAGCAGTATTTCACGCCGGATGGTTACCAGGATTTTGAGAATATCCTGTGTTATGGTCAGGCAGAGATACTGGACAGCGAGTTTCCAACGCTAATGCAAGAATTCTGCGGAGAGAAGCAAATGCGCGGCATTCCGATGCGTTTCAGTTTTCCCAATAACAACGTGGAGTTCATTGAGAAAGTGAACTTTAAATTTGATGAGAACAGCAGGATCAGTGGGATCACATTTAGTTTAGGTGATTGGGCGATACGAGATATCATGGCAAAAGACGAAACGATGTGGAAACCGGAAGAAAAGTACAGGCTGATAGATTTCATGGAATACTATAAAACAGCATATTGCCTGGAAGATCTGGATTATATCCGTAATATCTTTGCCGAGAATGCGTTGATCATCGTGGGACGGGTGCTGAAAAACTGCGATTATGAAATGGAAAACATCATAAAAACCATACCTGCAGAAAAAGTGGAATATATCAGATACGAGAAAGATGAATATATAGACCATCTCCGTCAGGTTTTTGATGCCAATGAATATGTAAATCTTCAGTTTGAAAATAATGAGATCAGGCATTACAGCAACGATCCCGATAGTGCGCTTTATGCGATTCAGATCAAGCAGAACTATTATTCCCAGAATTATGGTGATCAGGGTTATTTGTTCCTGATGATGGACTTGAGTGAAATTGATAAACCAAAGATCTATATCAGGACATGGCAGCCGGAGAAGTTTCCGGATGGGTCAATCTTTGGCGTGGATGATTTCAAGATGAATTAAGATGGAACACGGAAACCACGGATTTCACGGAAATACACAGATAAGATAACTTAAGTTTCGCAGGTGCTAAGAACAGAAATAAACTTAAATTTTTATGAAAGAAATTACATGAAAAAATATATCTAATCATCTGCCATTAAATAAAATAGACGCTAATGCCCATTTTTGGCTTACTCTGTTCACAAAGTTCACTCCGTTCACAAATTCCCTTATTCAAAAGCAAAATAGAAACACTCAAATTAAGTATCACTTTCTTTTACATCATCTTAAATTAAAAAATATCCCATCCTCCAGCGTCCATCGCCAACTCTCTCCCCAGTAAAACTTTTTTCTTAGACATAGCATTTTCTAAATTACGCTTTTTGGCAGGTTACAATTTATTATGTCTAATTCACCCATAAAACGGAATTTTAATCCTTCACAAGATAATATGCTATGGCGCAATATCTAGCCAGGTTAGTTAAGGTCTTTATCTTATCATAGTAGTGAATAAGTTTTTCGCTGAAAGAAGCTTTAATAGGAAAACTAAGCTTGACCCTTACTCTTTTCCCGAAAAAGAACACTTATTAGTGGATTTTAAAGATGAATACATAACTGATGTTGCTAGTTTGCCAGACGATAAGCTCTTCAAAGCTACCGACTCACTCTTCTTTCTTATCACTTCTCATAAGCCTTTCTTTTATAGATATTACTTCTTAAACCTGAACTTCCTGGCTATAATAAATAAATAAAAGTTAAAAATGTTACCAATGTTACCAGAATGTTACCTCATAACTGCAAGCTATAGTGTTAGTTACAGCAAAAAGTAACATTTTTGCCCTTTTTTGAAGATACATACCCCTATATTTAACTTT
>CAZAHZ010000111.1:0-10638 GCA_964485055.1 uncultured Candidatus Cloacimonadota bacterium | reverse complement strand
TTATCTGGTCAATTATTAATTCAAGATAATACAAAATCTTTAAGAAAAACGGGGGTATGCCAGCATTTCTGCCACGACCTGACATCCACCCGAAATATCAGATTATCTCCTCTTTCGTAGGGGCGGACCCATGTGTCTGCCCTTAAACAACCTGAATCCCAGCTATACATAAGAAATCTTTGAAACATGAAAAGAGGGCAGACACATGGGTCTGCCCGTACATCTTGTGGAGACAAAACTACCTGCGTAATATAACAATATTCATATCTGGCTGATACGAAGCGGGGGAAAGCAAGAATTTACTTCACAACAAATGAATGATGAGGAGGAATTTGCTTGACTGCTGACAAGAAACTCAAGGGATAGTTAGCAAAAGGAAAATTGAGAAAATATGCAGCATAAGAAAAAAAGGACTGGCATCAGGGTGGGAAGCAGGCATCGCTATAAAGTCTGGAATTTATTTCGCAGCCGGATCGAGTATCTGTTATTACGAGCAGGGATATTTGTAATGCGACCTTTACCAGTGACAATAATCCGTAATTGGGCAATGTGGTTATTTTCAGCAGTTCATTTTCGGCAAGAACTGGCAGAGGTTAATCTGCGGATGGTGTTTCCCGAAATGGACAAGTCGGAACGGGAACGGATACTTAAGGAGATGTACCGGAATCTGGGTTTGACGGCTGTGGAATCTTACATAATGAAGCCTGAGCGAGTATTCAAGGAGATGGAATTTGAGGGTTGGGAGAAAGTGGAAAAGGTGCTGGAAGCTGGTAAGGGAGTAATCATTGCTTCGGGACATTTGGGCAATTTTGAAATGGCAGGTCGAGCGATGGCACATCGAGCTCCGTTGTGCGTGATCGTTAAAAGGCAGCATAATCCATTTTTTGACCGCTATGCCAATAAATTACGCTTGAAAGAGAATTGCGAACCGATCCAGCCAGGTAATGCACTTCGACCGATCCTCAAGAAATTTAAGCAGAATGGGCTGGTGGTGGTGATGACTGATCAGAATGCGAGGTATCAAGGATATCAGCTTGAATTTATGGGACACAAGGCATCCACTCATATCTCGGCAGCCAAGATAGCAATCAGCACGTGTACACCAATTGTTATAGCCGGTGTAAGCAGAAATGCCAAGGGCTATCCGCAATTAAAATTCACTGATACAATTGCAGCAGTCAACTATGAAAACAGCCTTGAAGGTCAATTAGCTTTGATGCAGCGGATACTGGACTGTTTTGGCAAAATGGTGCAAGCAGAGCCGGAGCACTGGTTTTGGGTACATCGTCGCTGGCGTAAACCAGAATTAGCAAAACCGCTGACTGTTGAAGAATAAAATCAATTCCGAGAGTATAAAATCCGGCATTAAAACAGTATGAAAAAACTTTACAGAAATATAGCAGGCGTGAGTTTTGCTTTGGAGAAAAATATGAGAACATTAGTGATATTAAGCCTATTATTGATGACAATATCAGCCTGGGGGCTGAACTATGAGCCGGGCAGCGGGTTGAATGTGAACCAGAGCGAGCGGGAAAATGAAGCTCGATACCACAGCGGTGATGATGACCGTCATTTTTTTTACAGTTATCCGGAAGCTTCTGATCACAGATGGGCAGTAAAATTTGATTTCAGGACATATTACAACGGTATAGATTCATTGAACTTTGCACCTGAAAGTGCGATGATCTACCTGCCGAACCTGACGACCAGCGGTCAATTGACAGCCGGCTTATATCATTCCGAAACACTTGGACCCGGTGAGTTGATAGTGGCGAATTCGCTGCCTGCCAGTCAACTGGTTTCCGGCTGGAATGAAATCGAATTAAGCACAATTGCTGATACACTTTTCTGGCTGGTGATAGATTATCCCACAGGTCTGGGGAATCAACAATATATTTCGGCATCTAATGGAGATGGAAGTCACAGTTATTTCTGGGATCCTTATTATGGAGCGGACGGAAGCTGGATGAGTATGAGTGCCAATGGATTTAATAACGAATTCTTGTTCACTTTAACGGGTGAATTTTTCTTTTCCGATCTGGATCTGGAGATAGCAGACTTCAATCTTGAGGGTGAATTTGCTCCCGGTGAAGAAGTCTCAGTCAGTGCGGTTTTGCGTAACAACTACATCAGCAGTGTGGATAGTATAACGGTGATCTTTATGAAGGAATATCCGGGCAATACAGAAAACGATACTCTCTACATAAGCGAAATAGGAGCAGGCGAAGAGCTTCAATTGCCGGAAACCGGGGAGATAAACTATATTTTGGGAATGCTTCCGGGACAATATGAATTTACTGTAACTCTATCTCGAAGTGGAGATACAGTCGAAGAAAATAACAGCAGAATAATCAACAGAAATACTTTCAGTTTTGAGCGAACAGAAATCCTGATCGAGAATATGGTAGAGCTGGAAGACAGCTATTCCAATGGCATCTGGACAACCCAGGCTGGAATAACTGAATATCAATTGTTGCCGATAAACTATTTCCCGAGTTATCAGGATGCAATCTATTACAATGCATTAGCAGAAGAACGATTTCATTATTATGAGCTTTATAACTTACCGGCAACAGTGATCGCAGGTGATCCACTGATCGGTTATCAGGCAGGATCATATGAGACTCAGTTACTGGCAAGATGTGAAGAAGCAGTAAGTGGCAACAGCTTTGTGGAGATCGCTGATGTGGAAGGATTGGTGGATACACTGGAAAATGTCCATGTATCAGTTACGCTCAGTCGTGGCAGTAACCAGATATTATCAAGTTTTGCACCAAATTGTTATCTTTATGGTTTGATCTACGAAGAGGGTCTGGCTTTGAATGATCAGTATAACGGGAAAGTATTTTTGGACACTCTGGAATTTGTAGTCCCAGAATTAAGTGGACTGGCAAACGCTGAGACAGTAACAAAGCAGACTGTATTTAACCAGTTATATAAATTTACACCGATCAGCGAAGATCTTGATAATTGTCATCTGCTTTTCTGGGTGCAAAATATAAATGATAATGTGATATGGGCAACAGGGCAATTAGCCTTTTCTGATTTTGGTATTGTAATAGTAGATAATGATCAGGATGAGATCAGTGAGTTAAACCGGATTCATGCTTATCCGAATCCTTATAATCTGGTGGGCTCAATGCAGATCAAACTGCCTGTCGAGATGAGAAACATTGATGTTACAATAAATATATATAATATCAAGGGACAATTAGTGCGACGGCTTTCCGAAGGTGAATTAACCTGGAATGGATTGGACAGCAGACAGCGGGAATCGGGGAACGGAATTTATTTCCTGCAACTTGATCAGGCTCAAAGAAGTGACTGGATAAAAATTATGGTGCTTAAATAGAAGATGTATCAGCGAAAAATATTTCAAAGAAACTATGTGGAACTCACCGGCTGCCTACATGTACATACGGAATATTCCTTTGACTCTGAGACTGCGCTGTCCAAGGTAATAAAAGCAGCCCATAGACGGCAACTCGATTATCTGGGAATAAATGATCATCTATCGAATGCAGCGGAACAAGACAGCCATCTCAGGGCAGAGAAGAAGCTGATAATGATCCCAGGATTTGAAATAAATGATCCCGAGAACAACAATCATCTTCTGGTTTATGGCAATCGGGAAGTGCTCAGGGACAGGGAAGCGAGTGAATATGTTCCTTACTATCAGGAGCAGGGAGCAATCACTTTTGCAGCGCATCCCTTTGAAAGACGAGCAACCAAACGCATCCGGAAATACGTCTGGACGGATACAAAAGTAGATCAGTTTTCCGGTCTGGAGATCTGGAATGCTTTATCCAACTGGGTATCCAAGGTTCGACCCACATTAAATGGTTTAATCTGGGTTTTGCTAGCACAGAATTTTATCAGAAGACCCTCACGTGCAGCCATCAGATGGTGGGATGAACTTAATCGTTCAGGCAAGCATAAAGCTGCGATCGGGTCAGTAGATGCTCACGGTTTGATATTCAGGAAATTTGGTATTAAAATAACCTTTCTCAAGCACCATTTTATGTTCAACTCAGTCCGAACTAATGTATTATTACCTGAAGGCAGGACTGTGGATAAAAAAAATATTCTGAGTGCACTGGCGGAAGGCAGGAGCTATATAGTAAATTATCGTCGGGGGATACCATACAATTTTTATGCTGGAATTGCAGCGAAAGAGGAAGCAGGGGTTAGTTTTGGTGAAGAGATAGAATATAAAGAGGGATTATTTTTTTATTACCTTCTGCCCAAAATAGCTCGAGTGCTGTTATACTGCAAAGGTGAAATGATCAATCAGCAAGTTTCCGAAAAAGGGAGATTTGAAGTAACCGGACCGGGTAATTATCGGCTGGAAATTCTTCTGAACCGGAAAGGCTGGATTTATACAAATAACATATATGTAAAATGAGGTAATTATGGAAAAAACGGAAAAGATATTCCGTAGGGATCTTTCAGAATATTTGAATAAAGAGATCGAGACCTGCTTTCTGGTTTCGGAAAAGGAATTGCGAGAAAGCAAGGGTGGAACTTATCTGCGTCTGCGTTTATCCGACAAGACTGGTAATATTATGGGAAATGTCTGGAATAATGCAACCTCTATCTCGGAAAAATTTAAAAATGGCGATATAGTTAATATTAAAGGTACAATTATCAGTTATCGTGATCAGATACAGGTTACAGTTCAGAAAGTGAGAAAGGTTCAAGACTGGGAGATAGACCTGTCGGATTATATTCTGACAACAGATAAGGACATTGACAAATTATCCGAACGCTTATTCAACCTGATAGATTCCTTGGAGGATGAACACCTTAGCCAATTATTAAAATCAATCTTTGAGGATAAGGAATTCCTGACAAAATTCGCTCAGGCACCTGCTGCTAAAAGCTGGCATCATAATTATTTGGGTGGATTGCTTGAGCATACGATTGCGGTGGCAAATCTATGCGAATTCGCTTCACATTATTATCCTGTGGATCGGGACCTTTTAATCAGCGCAGCTCTTATTCATGATATGGGTAAAGTATTAGAATACAGTGCAGCACCTTCAATCAATTTCACTGACGCGGGTAGATTGATCGGTCACATTGTTATTGCAGATCAGATGATCTGTCAGAAAGCTGCACAATTAAATAATTTTCCGGAAGAACTACTGATGAAACTCAGGCATACAATACTTTCGCATCACGGTGACTATGAAAAAGGTGCTGCACGACTTCCCCAGTTGCTGGAAGCAATAATTCTACATCACTCTGATAATCTGGATGCTCAAGCTACCGGAGTCAGCCAGATAATTGAAGCCAGTAGTAATCAAACCGGGAACTGGAGTGATTTTGATAAACTGAATAATAAATATTATTATATAGGCAGTAAAAAGGAAAACGAAGAATAAATGTTTCAAGTGGGTATAATAGCAAGTGGCAGTCGTGGCAACTGCCTGGTGATCAGGGGAAATGAAGGCGCCATTCTTCTTGATGCGGGTTTAACGGGGAAAAAAATAATAGAAGGACTGGAAAAACTTGGCATTGAACCTCAAGAACTGAAAGGTCTGGTGATCAGTCATGAGCATTCTGATCATATAAGTGGGGCAGGTATCATTTGTCGGAAACTTGATATTCCACTTTATATCAGCCAGGAGACCTATGCCTGTGCAGCGGGGCAACTGGGGAGATTACCTCAAGGAGCGTTCTATTTTGAACATAGCAAAATCTTCAAAATAAACGATCTCAATATTATACCATTTGCCTCATCTCATGATGCTGTGGACAGCAGTAATTTCATTTTTTATCAGGAAGAAAATCCAAATGCACGCTTGGGAATAGCAACAGATTGCGGTTATTTCACACGACTGATGAAAGAGAGATTGCAGAATTGCACAACACTAATATTGGAGAGTAATCATGATGAAGTACTTTTGATCGAGGGGCCATATTCCTGGCATCTCAAACAACGCGTTAAAAGCCGACAGGGACATCTTTCCAATCGGCAGGCGGTAAGCGTGATCAGCCAGATTATACATCCGGGACTAAAAAAATTGGTCCTTGCTCATTTAAGTGAGCAGAATAACACGCCCGAATTAGCCGAAAGCGAAATGCTGCGATATCTGGAAATGATCAATCATGGTTTAGAATTATTTATTGCCAGGCAGAATACAGTCATTAATTTAATGGATATTTAGGAGCGTCAATGATACTAAATCTCATATTGCTGGTAATTGGATTTTTATTGCTGATCAAAGGAGCTGATTTTTTGATAGACGGGGCAGTATCATTGGCGAAAAAATTTCATACTTCCGAAATTGCCATAGGATTGACAATCGTAGCATTCGGTACATCAGCTCCGGAATTAATTGTTAATATAGTTTCAACTATTCGTAATCAGCCAGAAATATGTTATGGGAATGTGGTTGGCAGCAATATGTTCAATACCCTTGTAGTATTAGGTATTGCAGGAATAATAATGCCCTTGCCTCTGCAGAAAGCGACGGTTCGTAAGGAGATACCTCTTGTATTTCTGGGTACAATTCTTGTGATCCTGCTTTCTAATAATTTCTGGACAGGTGGTGAAATATTATCACGCTGGGATGGGATCATCCTGATAATCTGTCTTATATTCTTCATTCTTTATGTATTACGAATACCACGCCAGATACATAGTAGCGAATATGCCGCTATGTCAGTTCTAAAAACCGTAGTCTTTCTGATTGGCGGTATATTAGGATTGTTTCTCGGTGGAGAATTAGTAGTTAAAAATGCAGTTGATATAGCTTTGCGATTTCATGTCAGCAAGGAATTCATCGCCTTGACCATAGTGGCACTGGGAACAAGCCTCCCCGAACTGGTAACCTCCCTGATCGCATTACGTAAGAAATCATCGGATATAGCTGTGGGTAATGTTATCGGATCAAATCTCTTTAATATATTCTTGGTACTGGGAGCTTCGGCTATTATCAAACCAATTACTTTTAATCCAGCCCTTAATATGGATCTTGCCATTCTTGCAGTGATCACAATGATCCTTTTCCTGCTTGTGATCGTTGGCAAAGTGAATCACTTGAATAAATATGAAGCTTCGATCCTGTTATTATGTTATGTTGGATATATATATTTTCTAATTCAAAGGGGTTAAAATTTTATAGCAATCCCCAGCGTTTTCTAAAGAATATTTCCAGACAGAAACAGATCAGGAAAATAGCGATAGTGTACCATTTTTTATAGAGTGGAATTTCGTAACGATGGATATTATAACTAATTTCTGCCTGAGGATAATCTGTGAAATCCCGGGCAGACCGGAAAATATTACCATTTGTTTGTTCCGCCAGAAAATTTAGTAAGGATGGATTGGTCCCTCTATCCCTCACTTCTGAATTGGCAGGAGTGATAATGAATTTGCCCGTTGTGGTCTGCTGCCGGGCTTGATCATTTATCGTAAAATTGTAATCCCCCGGTTCTTTAGCTATAAAGCTGAAATTATACTTCTCATTCTGCCGGGTCAAGTAGTCCTTGATATATTCCGTGCCAGATTTATTTATTAAAATCTCCGCTTTCAAATTCATAAGAGGTGCATACTTCTCATCAAAAGCTGTTAATTGAATATTGACCTCTTCACCAAGTAAATAACTGTTATAATCACTCCAGGCAAAGAAACTTTCTGATTTGGCATAACTAAGCCATTGGAGGATATTACTGACAAATTCCTGATAATGATTATCTTTTCCCCAAAGCTGCCACTTCCAAAGATCGAGAAAACTCAAATATAAAACTTTTCCGTTGCCGAATTCATGATAAATAATTGCCGGAGGAGTTTGTTCAACGGGAAATTCCGCTAATAAGGTTCCCGATAATTTACGCTGAGTATAGTAGAATTTTACTGGTGGAATTTCATCAATAAATTTATCAATTATCTGAAAACTTTGATAAGTTGAACTTTCCGGAGCTAATCTGAATTTTCCTTCGAACTCACGACGAATTCCAGAAGAACTAACCGGAAGAAGGTGCTCAAGTTCCTTAACAGGTAAACCCATAAATATAAGTCCGCCACCATTGGATATATAACGGTCTATCAGCTCGATTTGATCTTTATTGAAACTAAGAGTGCCATAATTTATCAGACACAACACCTGGCAATTTTCCATCTCGCTGCCAAGTTCAACGATATCTCTTTCCAGACGCAGCACATTTCCCTTGTGCAGATATTTAACATCGAAACGTTGATCCTGGTTGGCTGTCTGAACCAGATATCTGCCATCCCAGGACATTTTATCTGAAATGATCGTAACCTCGGCTTTATCTTTCAGCACCAGTATGGCACCCGGATAAGTATTATTTTCAGTTTCCAGTTCCTGAAGACTATCAGTGCGGACGGTGAACCTGATCTTCTGCAGACCTGTGTCCATAAACTCATGTTCAAAAAGGAGTTGTTGGTATTTTTCTGTTGTGAAATCAACTGGCTGAGTCTGGATTTTTTTTTCTGAGACAAAAAAATCCACCTCTGCCTTTCCTTTAAAATTATCGGCAGATACATCAACAATAACAGGATTAACTTCCCGTAACCAGGCACGTTGATTATATTTCAACCTTGAAATCTGAAGATCAAATCCCGTAGCTTCAAAATCAACCTGAGCAACATGCACGGGGAATTGAATATTCTGGATAAATTCCGGATCATTGTCATCAAACCAACCATCTGAGAATAAAAAAACATCCTGGACATTACGTAATTTGTCCTGATCCTGCAATTCCGACAGGGATAGTGCCAGGCGAGAGGCTTCTCTATCGCCATTGATACCGTTGGCAAAAGAAATGATCTCAGTATCATAGCCTTTGGTGGAAAAAAGTTCACTTGTCTTTCGAGCAGCTTCTCTGAATATCTCCAGTTTACTATTCCCGGAAGACTTTTCGTCCATGGAAATCGAATTATCAAGCAGTAGTAATTGCTTAGGTTTTATTGCTTCTTTTCGTGAATACTGGATAATCGGGTTGAATAACAAAATAATGATAACTGCCAGGGCAATGATGCGCAAGGCAGCAAGCAGATAACGCCTTGCTGCGCTGATCTCCGGCATTGTACGCCAGTAATAATATATTGTAACGCCTGTTATGACTAATATTCCCAGATATACCATGTTCTACCAGTTATATTCTGCCTTATCTTCATTAAATGAAAATTCTCTTTCATTTTTCTCTTTATTTACACTGACTGCTATTTTGTCCAGAAGTAATTTCTCCTTCAGCTTTTTGATTAATAATCTATTATGACCGAGAAACAAAGATATTCTACGTGCCGGGATCAACAAAGTCTTATCAGGTTGCCACTTACTTACCAGTTCATCAAAAAGCAATTCTATTTGTACCAGTTCTCCCAAGGTTGGATGATATGGACCAGCCACAATGTCTGGCAAATTGATGTCTGAATGTAATCCTGTTTTTATGATCCTGATATTTGCCTTATTGCATTTTGAATGAGAAATTTTCAGCCAGTTAACAGCTTCAGCTAAACTTAGGGGATGGTATTTACCCGCCGTAAACCAATCAGCCAGAATTGTGCCCTTAAGAACTACTGTCGGATAAAGCCGGATACCTTGCGGTTGCAGACCTATTGCCACATCTAGAGTTGCAGAATAGCTTTTTATCGTATCTTCTGGCAAACCTGGCATTAATTGAATAACCAGATCAAAACCAGCTTCTATCACCATAGAACAACTTTCTATTGCACTTGCCACTACATAGCCCCGATGCGATGCTTTTAGAACAGCATCATCAAAGCTCTGAATTCCTAATTCAATAGTTGTTACACCCCAGCTTTTTAAATAGTTCAAAATATCCGGATTTATTGTATCAGGTCGGGTAGAAATCCGAATTCCTCTAATTAGCTGACGGTAAGGTTGGATTAAACTAAAATATTCTTCCTGCTGCTCGCGGGACAGGGCAGTAAATGTCCCGCCAAAAAAGGCGATCTCTTTATCTATTGTTTCATTTTTTGCACAAAAATCTGCTATCAAGCTCTTAAAATGTTCCTTAGATTCGTCTTTACTTTTAGTTATTGAGTATTGATTACAATAAATACAGGCAAATGGGCAACCCTGATGTGGAATAAAAAGAGGGAGTATCCTCATATCTGCAAAGCCTGACAAGCTATCTTGGCTGCTTTCTGCTGCGCTTCTTTCTTTGTATGCCCCTCACCTCTGCCCACCATTATGTCATCCACTTTAACTTCAATTACAAATGTCTTATCATGGTCAGGTCCCGTTTCTTCGATCAAATTATAATCTGGCAGGTTTTGACTTTCAAGTTGTGTAAATTCCTGAAGTTTGCTTTTATAATTGATCAAATCCTGTTGATCAAATATTTTTTTATAGTCAGAAAAAAGAAAAACATTAATAAATTCACGTGCAGCTTCTATACTCCCATCCAGATATATAGCACAGATTATGGCTTCCATTGCATCTGCCAGAATCGAACTGTTATCTCTACCGCCACTTTTCTCTGCCTCACGGCTTAAAATCAAATGTTCTCCTATTTCTAAATTTCTGGCTACGGTAGCCAGAAATTCACGTGAAACCACTTTTGCTTTGAATTTGGAAAGTTGCCCTTCTGAATAGTCGGGAAATTTCTCAAACACAGACTCCGCTATTATTAATCCCA